>NZ_NKUH01000017.1:0-115350 GCF_009192895.1 Xanthomonas sp. LMG 12460
GGACCGCACTGGCCGCGGGCGCGGCGGGCGTCGTCATCGGCGCGGCGGCGGGATCGGTCGGGGCGGTCGGCAGCAGCACCTGCGCCTGCGGTTGCAGCTTCAGCAGGGCCGACCAGTCCTGGCGATTGAAGTCGCACAGTTCCTCGTGGCCAGGCGTGCATTCGAGTGCGGCGCCTTCGTCGTTCTGGTCCTGGGCCAGCGGCGCATCCAGTTGCAGGCGCCCGCTGCGGTCCAGCTTGAGCTTGCGCATGGTCACCGCGTTGAACACGTTGCCGCCGATCAGGTACAGGGTCTGGTCGCCGCCGACATTGGCTGCGACCACGATGTCGCAATGCGATTCCCACGGCAGCGGGCGGCCGCGCGCCAGCGCCTCGCGCAGGCCGGCGGTGCCGACCGGCTGCCGGCGTCCGCGCAGGAAGCACAGCAGATCGCCGGGGGCAGGCTTTTCCTGCTGCGGGTCGGCAAAGCGATAGGGCAGGCCGTCGGCGCCGGCCTGGTAGGCGGCGCGGATGTAGTCGATATGCCGGATCGAGGTGTGGAAGCCGGCCACGCCGGCGCGCACCATCACGTACGACACGAAGGCTGCCGACCACGGGTTGTCGACGATGAAGGCGCGGCAGTCGTTTTCGCGGTAGCGCGACCCGTCCAGCTGCTGGCAGCTCTCGGCACCGTCGAAGCGGCCCATTGCGCCCAGCGTGCCGCTGTCGCGCCAGTAGGTGGCGACGCGCTGCCAGGCTTCGATGCCGTCGTCGGCAAGGTCGGCGCGCTCGGCCTCGGTGACGCGCAGGCCGGCCAGGCGGCCGTCGCGATCGATGAACGGGCGCCACCACAGCCGGTGCTCGTTGCAGGCGGTGCGCACGATCGCCACCGCCGCCGGGGTCAGGCCGAAGCGCGGCGGCAGATCGCAGACTTCCGCGGCCGCGGCGCGGCCGGCGGGAAACAGGGCGGCGACACACAGCAGCGCGAACCAGGGGCGGAACATCGGCGGACTCGGTGGGGACGGGGAAGCGCGCAGCGTCGCAGAGCGGCGTTGGCGAGGCCGTGAAGTGTAGGGCGTGCCGCGCGATCCAGGCAGATCGCGCCGTGCTGGCTAGCGCGTTTGCCGGCGGATCAGGCACTTCGCGATTTGCCCTTGGGGGTGGTGGGAATCACCCAGCGGGGTGGAAACGATCAACGTCGCGACTGGGCCATGCGTGCGGACATGCACGCATGGGATGTATCCGCATTCGCCGCGGGCTTGGAATGGGCGCGCGGTCGCCTCGTCGCGGCTCTGGCCGCCTACTGCGGCGGCGTTCCGAGTTTCAGCGACAGATCCACGGCCTGCACATGCTTGGTGAGTGCGCCGATGGAGATGCAGTCGACGCCGTCCTGCGCGATCGCGCGCACCGCCTCCAGGTCGACGCCGCCGGAGACTTCCAGCGGAATCGCGCGATTGAACGGTGCGGCCGTGGCGATCGCCACCGCGTCGCGGCGCTGTTCCGCAGTGAAGTCGTCGATCAGGATGCGATCGCAGCCGGCCTGCAGCGCTTCGCGCAGTTGCTCCAGAGTTTCCACCTCGACCACCAGCGGCAGCGCCGGCCACTGCGCGCGCGCGGCGGCCACCGCCGCAGGCAGCGAACCGGCGGCGTGGATGTGGTTCTCCTTGAGCATCACCGTGTCGTACAGGCCGATGCGGTGGTTGCTGCCGCCGCCGCAGCGCACCGCGTACTTCTGCGCCAGGCGCAGGCCAGGGAGGGTCTTGCGCGTGTCCAGGATGCGCGCGCCGGTGCCGGCGACCGCGGCCACGTAGGCGGCGGTGGCGGTGGCGGTGGCCGACAGGGTCTGCAGGAAGTTCAGCGAGGCGCGCTCGGCGCTGACCAGGGCGCGACTGCGCCCTTGCAGCAACGCCAGCACCGTGCCGGCGGCCACGCGCTGGCCTTCGGCCACCTGCCAGTCGATGCGGACCTGCGGGTCCAGCGCCTGGTGGCAGGCGTCGAACCAGGGGCGGCCGGCGATCACGGCGTCCTGCTTGCACAGCAGGTAGGCGCTGTCGGCGCGGTCGGGCAGCAGCGCGGCGGTGACGTCGCCGCTGCCGAGATCCTCGGCCAGCGCACGCGCGACATCGGCGGCGATCAGCTCCGCGGCGGGCGCCTGCGGCGGCGCCATGTCGCGGCTCATTTGGCCGGGAAATCGGCGAGCTGGGCGGTGCCGATGGCCTCTTCGGCCAGCAGCACCGGAATGCCGTCGTCGACGCGGAACACCTGCTTGCGGTCGCGGGTGATCAGGGCTTCGCGCAGCGGTTGCGCCTGCGCACTGCCATCGGCGCGCTGCACGCCGCCGGCGGCGATGGCGCGGTTCAGCGCCTCCAGGCCGCGCGCCTCCAGCAGCGCCAGCGGTTGGCGGGTGGCGGGCGAGCACAGCAGGTCGAGCAGTTTGCGGTCCATCCGGTCTTCGTCTTGCGTGGAAGACGGCTAGAATACGTCTTTAAGGCAGGGGACGGCCATGACCTCCAAGCAAACCGCGCCGCTCGTCGGCATCGTGATGGGTTCCCGCTCCGACTGGGAGACCATGCAGCATGCGGCGCAGAAACTCGATGCGCTGGGTGTGCCCTATGAAGTGAAGGTGGTGTCGGCGCACCGCACCCCCGACGTGTTGTTCTCCTATGCCGAGCAAGCGGCCGGGCGCGGCCTGCGCGCGATCGTGGCCGGTGCCGGCGGCGCCGCGCACCTGCCGGGCATGCTCGCGGCCAAGACCGCGGTTCCGGTGCTGGGCGTGCCGGTGCAGTCCAAGGCGCTCAACGGCATGGACTCGCTGCTGTCGATCGTGCAGATGCCGGCGGGTATCCCGGTGGCCACCTTCGCGATCGGCAATGCCGGCGCGGCCAACGCCGCGCTGTTCGCCGCGGCGATGCTGGCCCACGATCACGCTGAGATCGGTGCCGCGCTGGGCGAGTTCCGTCAGCGCCAGACCGACGACGTGATGGCCAAGGACGATCCGCGCCAATGACCACCGTCGGCATCCTGGGAGCGGGGCAGTTGGCACGGATGATGGCGGTGGCCGGCGTGCCGCTGGGCCTGCGATTCGCGCTGCTGGATCCGGCGGCCGATGCCTGCGCCGGGCAGATCGCGCCGCTGCGGGTCGGCGACTATGCCGACGAGACCGCGCTGGCCGCGTTCGCCGACGCGGTCGACGTGGCGACCTTCGATTTCGAGAACGTGCCTGCGGCCAGCGCCGGTTGGCTGGCCGGGCAGGTGCCGGTGTTCCCGAGCCCGGATGCGCTGGCCGTGGCGCAGGATCGCCTGGCCGAGAAGACCCTGTTCCGTGAACTCGGCATTCCCGTGCCGGCGTTCGCCGCGATCGACACCCGCGCCGATCTGGACGCGGCGCTGGCGCAGGTCGGCACGCCGTGCATCCTCAAGACCCGCCGGCTCGGCTACGACGGCAAGGGCCAGTTCCGCATCGCCTCCGCCGCCGACGCCGATGCGGCCTGGGCGGCGCTGGGCGCGCAGGCGGCCAGCGTCGGCCTGATCGCCGAGGCGTTCGTGCCGTTCCAGCGCGAGGTCAGCGTGGTGGCGGTGCGCGGCCGCGACGGCGAGTTCCGCACCTGGCCGCTGACCGAGAACTGGCATGTGCACGGCGTGCTGTCGGCCAGCCTGGCGCCGGCGCAGGCCGATGCCGCGCTGGAGCAGGCGGCGGTGGCGCATGCGCGTGCCCTGGCCGAACGCCTGCAGTACGTCGGTGTGTTCGCGCTGGAACTGTTCTGCCGCGACGGCGAATTGCTGGCCAACGAGATGGCCCCGCGCGTGCACAACTCCGGCCACTGGACCATCGAAGGCGCGGAGACCTCGCAGTTCGAGAACCACTTGCGCGCGGTGCTGGGGCTGCCGCTGGGCTCCACGCGCATGCGTGGCCATGCCTGCATGCTCAACTGGATCGGCGCGATGCCCGACGCCGCACCGGTCCTGGCGCAGCCCGGCGGGCATTGGCACGACTACGGCAAGCAGCCGCGCGAAGGCCGCAAGGTCGGCCACGCCACTCTGCGCGAGGACACGCCGGAGGCGCTGGCGCTGGCCCTGCAGACCGTGGGCGCGCAACTGCAGCGCGAGGCCCAGGTCGCCCCGGTGATCGCCGCGTTGCGCGGCGAGCGCTGAACCAGCAACAGGAGCGCCCAGGCCACGCCTGGGCCAGGAACCGGCAGCCACGGCCGCCGCTCCTGCGAATCTCCAATCCCGACTCCCCAATCCCCGCTTACCGCAGATTGGACGCCGCGAACTCCCAATTGACCAGTTTCCAGAACGCCTGCAGATAGCGCGCGCGGTCGCCGGGATGGTCGATGTAGTAGGCGTGTTCCCAGACGTCGCAGCCGAGCAGCGGCGTGTCGTCGCCGGTCAGCGGGGTGCCGGCGTTGGCGGTGCTGACCACGGCCAGGTTGCCGTCGGGACGCTGCACCAGCCACACCCAGCCCGAACCAAACAGCGCCAGGGCCATGCGCTCGAACTCGGCCTTGAACCGCGCCACGTCGCCGAAACTCCTGGTCAGGCGCTCGCCGAGCGCGCCGCCCGGTTCGCCGCCGCCGCGCGGGCGCAGGCCGCGCCAGTAGAACTCGTGATTCCAGACCTCGGCCGCTTCCTGGAACAGCCGGCCCTGCGCGCGCCGCAGCAGGTCCGGCAGCGCCAGCTCGGCCAGGTCGCTGCCGGCGAGCCGCGCATTGAGCCGTTCCACCAACGCGCGCTGGTGCTGGCCGTGGTGCTGTTCCACCGCGGCGGCGGACAGGTGCGGGGCCAGCGCCGCGGCGGCGTAGGGCAGGGGAGCGAGTTCGATGGGCATGGATCCTCTGGCGGTTTCGGGCGCGCGTCGCGGTACTGCCGCGCGCAGGGCTTACACTATGCGGCTACGCGAGAGTCTAGCCGACCGCCAAGGTCGTTCTTTCGCCCCAGCAGGAGAGAACCCGCATGCAGGTGATGGAGCGCATCCAGGCCGACGTCGAACGCCATCCCATCGTGTTGTTCATGAAGGGCACGCCGCAGTACCCGATGTGCGGCTTTTCCAGCCGCGCGTTGCAGGCGTTGCTGGCCGCCGGCGCCGACCGCCTGCACACCGTCAACGTGCTCGACGAGCCGGAGATTCGTGCCAATCTGCCGCGCTATTCGAACTGGCCGACGTTCCCGCAGCTGTTCATCCATGGCGAGCTGATCGGTGGCTGCGACATCACCATGGAGCTGTTCGAGTCCGGCGAGTTGCAGCGCATCGTGACCGAGGCCTACCAGTCGTGAGTGCGCCTGCGTCGCCGCAGGCCGGCGCGCTGGCGCAGCGGGTGGTCCTGGTCAGCGGCGCCGCCGGCGGGCTCGGCAGCGCTGCGGCGCTGGCCTGCGCCCAGGCGGGGGCCACCGTGGTCCTGCTCGGGCACAAGCCGGCACGCTTGAACCGCGTCTACGACGCGATCGCCGCGGTCGGCGCCGCGCCGCTGCTGTACCCGCTGGACCTGCTCGGCGCCACTCCGCCGGACTACGCGACCCTGGCCGAGCGCCTGCAGGGCGAGCTCGGCCGCCTGGACGGGCTGCTGCACTGCGCCGCCGACTTCTCCGGGCTGACCCCGTTCGAGCATGCCGATCCGGCCCAGTTCGCGCGCGCGATCCACGTCAACCTGACCGCCGCGGCCTGGCTGACCCAGGCCTGCCTGCCGTTGCTGCGACAGGCCGAGGATGCCGCGATCGTGTTCGCGGTGGACGATCCGGCGCGGGTCGGCCAGGCCTACTGGGGCGGCTACGGCGCGGCCCAGCACGGCCGCCGCGGCCTGCTGGCGAGCCTGCACGGCGAGCTGGCCGCCTCGCGCGTGCGCGTGTCCGGCCTGCAGCCGGGGCCGATGCGCACCGCCTTGCGCGCCCGCGCCTACACCCATCAAGAAGACCGCGACGCGGTCGATCCGGCGCGCTACGCCGACGCCTGCGTCGACCTGCTGTCGCCCGCTGGCGCCACGCACCGCGGCGCAATCTGGAATCCCCTGGCATGACCATCCTGTCGGCAGCGCTGCTGCTGTTCCTGATCCTCGACCCGCTGGGCAACATCCCGGTGTTCCTCAGCGTGCTCAAGCCGCTGCCGGCGCGGCGCCAGCGCGTCGTGCTGGCGCGCGAACTGCTGATCGCGCTGGGCGTGCTGATGGGCTTCCTGTGGGGCGGCAAGTACGCCCTGGAAGTGATGCACCTGCGCCAGGAGTCGGTGGCGATCGCCGGTGGCATCGTGCTGTTCCTGATCGGCATCCGCATGATCTTCCCGCGCCCGGAAGGGCTGATGGGCGAAATTCCCGACGGCGAGCCCTTCATCGTGCCGCTGGCCATCCCGCTGGTCGCCGGCCCTTCCGGCATGGCTGCGGTGATGCTGATGGGCAGCAACGAGCCGACCCGGCTGGGCGAGTGGAGCCTGGCGCTGATCCTGGCCTGGCTGGCGACCTCGGCCCTGCTGTTCTCCGGCACGCTGCTGTACAAGCTGCTCGGCATGCGCGTGCTGACCGCGGTCGAGCGGCTGATGGGCATGCTGCTGGTGGCGATCTCGGTGCAGATGTTCCTGGACGGGCTCAGCGCTTATCTGAAGCTGCCGGTCGCCGGCTGAGGTTGCATCGCGGCCGAGTCGGGGGCGCCGTGGGGACGGCGCGCTGGCCCCGGGCGGGCCTCGCTTCGAGCACGCCAGGCTGCTTGCTGCGGCCCCTTCAGGCGGCACGGGTAGGGGGCGTGGCCGGCGGCGGTCCCGGGCGGCCTTGCGTGCCTGTCCCGGCGTTGTCGCCGAAGCCCGCCAGGACTGGGATCGACGTCTTCTGATGTCCGCTTGTGCCGCGTTGTCACGGTTTGGCAACAAATTGGCCCTATGGTGTTAAACTCATGTTAACCCTTGCGGGGAATCGGCAAGGGTGACCAGCCCCCTCATTCCGCGGCCGTGCGTCCGTACCCCGCACGGCCTGCCATGCGCATTTCGTCAAACTCCATCGAGGCTATTGCAATGATTCAACCCCGTCTGCGGATGTCCAAGCTCACTCTGGGCCTCGTTGCGGCGCTGGCCGCGGCGCCGGTGTTCGCCCAGAGCACCTCCGCCGGTGTCGGCGGTGTGGTGACCCACGGCGGCCAGCCGGTCGCCGGCGCCGAGGTGACCATCACCCACGTCGAGTCGGGCACGGTCAGCCGCGCCACCACCGATGCCGCCGGTCGCTACAACGCGCGCGGCCTGCGCGTCGGCGGTCCGTACAGCATCACCATCACCAAGTCGGGTGACGGCACCAAGACCGAAGACGGCGTGTACCTGAGCGTCAACCAGAACGCCACCATCAACGCCGACCTGACCGGCGACATGGCTGCGCCGACCACGCTGGAGACGGTCAACGCGGTCGCCATCGCCACCGGCTCGGAAGTGTTCAGCGCCACCAAGATGGGCTCGGGCACCAACGTCGGCCGCGAGCAGATCGAAGCGCTGCCGTCGATCAACGGCAACATCCAGGACTACATGCGCCTGGATCCGCGCGTGGCCTTCGTCGATCGCGCCTCGGGCACGATCAGCGCCGGCGGCCTGAACCCGCGCTACAACTCGATCAACATCGACGGCGTCTCGGCCAGCGACACCTTCGGCCTGGAAGGCAACAACATGACCACCCGGCGTCAGCCGGTGTCGATGGAAGCGATCGAAGCCATCGACGTCAACCTGTCCAACTACGACGTCAGCATCGCCAGCGCCGCCGGCGCCACCGTCAACGCGGTGACCAAGTCCGGTACCAACGAGTTCCACGGTTCGGTGTACGGCAGCTATCGCGATGGCGACTGGTTCGGCGACAACCCGGACGGCAGCAAGTTCAACGGCTTCACCAAGGAGAAGACCTACGGCGCGACCTTCGGCGGCCCGATCGTCAAGGACAAGCTGTTCTTCTTCGCCAACTACGAGAAGTTCCAGCAGGACGCGCCGGGCCTCGACCTGGGCAGCACCGCGCTGGGCAAGGCCAACGCCAAGTACGGCATGGCCGACGTGACCCGCGCCCAGCAGATCGCCAAGAACTACGGCTTCGACGCCGGCACCCTGGACAGCGACGGCAACACCGACCTGAAGGAATACGCGCTCAAGCTGGACTGGAACATCAGCGACAACCACCGCGCCAGCTTCCGCTACAGCAAGCTCGACCAGAGCAAGCTGCGCATCAATGGTGCCGGCAACTCCAGCCAGGCCTCGCTGAGCTCGTACTGGTACCAGCACGAGAAGTCTGTCGAGAGCTACGTCGGCCAGCTGTTCAGCGACTGGTCCGAGAACTTCTCCACCGAGTTCAAGGTGTCCTACCGCGACTACTCCGCGATCCGCGTGGTGCCGACCAACGCGCCGAGCATCGCCGTGTACTTCGACGGTTCGGTCGCCAACCCGACCGGCGACGTGCTGTTCCTGGGCACCGAGACCAACTCGCAGGGCAACATCCTCACCACCAAGACCTGGAACTACTACGGTGCGGGCACCCTGACCCTGGACAACCACAACCTGAAGTTCGGCGTCGACTACAGCACCAACGACATCTACAACCTGTACGGCCGCAACACCTGGGGCGTGTACACCTTCTTCGGCCTGGACAACTTCGCCAGCGGCCGCTGGAGCTCGTACCAGCTCAACCAGGAGCGTAGCCCGGGTTCGATCGCGGCCGACTACAAGAACAGCAACCTCGGCCTGTTCGTGCAGGACACCTGGTACGTCAACAACAACCTGACCCTGACCCTGGGTCTGCGCGGCGATCGCGCGAGCGTGAGCCCGGATCCGACCTACAACGCCGCGGCGCAGGCCTACTTCGGCTACGACAACAGCAAGATCTTCAACGGCGATTTCCTGATCCAGCCGCGCGTCGGCTTCAACTACACCTTCGACACCGACCGTCCGACCCAGCTGCGCGGTGGCGTGGGCCTGTTCCAGGGCGATGCGCCGCAGGTGTGGATCGGCAACAGCTACTCCAACACCGGCTTCAACTACAACGCTTATAGCCTGACCACGTACGATCCGACGGTGCCGTTCAGCGCCAACAAGGATACCCAGCCGGTCCCGAATCGTCCCGGTTCGGCGACCCAGGGCGTGAGCTTCGTCGGCAACGACTTCAAGCTGCCGTCGCTGTACAAGGCCAACCTGGCCCTGGATCACGAACTGCCGTGGTACGGCATCGTGGCCTCGGCCGAGCTGCTGGTGACCAAGGTCAACAACGGCCTGTACTACAAGAGCCTGAACATCGGTCGCGTCAACAGCCCGGGCCAGGATCCGAGCCCGGCCTACTACGGTCCGGATGGCCGCGCGCTGTACTGGAACCCGGCGCAGACCGGTCGTCCGTGGGCCACTGGCAACAACCGCTACAACCGCAATCCGGCGTATAGCGACGTCTACCTGATCGACAACACCGACAAGGGCAAGACCCAGCAGTTCACCGTGTCGCTGTCCAAGCCGTTCAGCGAAGGCGGCGACTGGTCCTGGACCCTGGGCTACACCTACACCCACGCCACCGAAGTCGGTTCGCTGACCAGCTCCACCGCCAGCTCGGGCTGGGGCTACCAGTACGCCTTCAACGCCAACTCGGAAACCGAGAACACCTCGCGCTACGAGATCAAGGACCGGATCTCCGGCTCGCTGGACTGGAAGCACATGTTCTTCGGCGACTACGAGACCCGCGTGGGCCTGGTCTACGAAGGCCGCAGCGGCCGTCCGTACAGCTACGTGTTCAACGGCGACGCCAACGGCGACGGCCGTTCGACCAACGACCTGTTCTACGTGCCGAAGGGCCCGGGCGACGTGCTGTTCGGCACGCTGAGCAACACCGGTGCGTTCACCGCCAACCCGGCGCTGCAGCAGCAGTTCTTCGACTGGCTGGCCAAGAACCCGCAGCTGGCCAAGTACGCCGGCAGCTACGCCCCGGCCAACGGCTTCCGTTCCGGCTGGATCAACACCTTCGACGTGCGCATCACCCAGCAGCTGCCGGGCTTCTTCAAGGGCCACAAGTCCGAGGTCTGGCTGGACATCCAGAACGTGGGCAACCTGCTGAACAAGAAGTGGGGCCGGATCTACGACTACGGCTTCTACGCCGACGCCCGCGTCGCCAACCTGCAGGGCATCTACCAGGGCAAGTACGTGTACAACACCCTGTACACCGACCAGCCGACGGCCGCCAATGCCGACGCCGACGGCTTCAACACCGGCGTGTCGCAGTGGTCGCTGCAGCTGGGCTTCCGCTATCAGTTCTGATCGCGGCGCACGCTAGCTGAAGCGTTGGAAACGGCCGGGGCGACCCGGCCGTTTTCTTTTTGTGGGGGCTGACGTTAAAGTCGCCGGCTGACGACACCGACAAGACATTCGATATGACGACCAGCAATACGGCGGCGCGCGCGCTGCCGGTAGTGGATGCGCGGATCTACCCGCGCGGCGGCCTGGACATCCTCTCGCGCGTGGAAGTGGCGCGCCTGCGCGATGCCTCCAGCGGCGGCCTGCACGAACTGCTGCGGCGCTGCGCGCTGGCGGTGCTGACCAGCGGCAGCGCCTCGGACGATCCGCGCGCGGCGCGCGATCTGTATCCCGACTTCGACATCCAGGTGGTGCAGCGCGACCGTGGCGTGCGCATCGACCTGCTCAACGCGCCGGCGATGGCCTTCGTCGACGGCGAGATCATCAATGGCGTGGCCGAGCTGCTGTTCGCCGTGGTCCGCGACCTGGCCTACATGGCCATCGAGCTGGGCCCCGAATCCAGCACCGACCTGCAGTCCAGCGAAGGCATCACCAATGCGGTGTTCGGCCAGTTGCGCAATGCGCGCATCCTGCAGCCGACCGATCCCAAGCTGGTGGTGTGCTGGGGCGGCCATTCGATCTCGCGCGACGAGTACCTGTACACCAAACAGGTCGGCTACGAGCTGGGCCTGCGCGGGCTGGACATCTGCACCGGTTGCGGCCCGGGCGCGATGAAGGGGCCGATGAAGGGCGCCACCATCGCCCATGCCAAGCAGCGCAAGCACGACAACCGCTACATCGGCGTGACCGAGCCGGGCATTATCGCCGCCGAGTCGCCGAACCCGATCGTCAACCACCTGGTGATCATGCCGGACATCGAGAAGCGCCTGGAGGCCTTCGTCCGCATCGGCCACGGCATCATCGTGTTCCCCGGCGGTGTCGGCACCGCCGAGGAGATCCTGTATCTGCTCGGCATCCTGCTGCGCGAGGAGAACCGCGACCTGCCGTTCCCGCTGATCCTCACCGGCCCGACCATCGCCGCGCCGTATTTCGAGCAGATCGACCGCTTCCTGCGCCTGACCCTGGGCGAAGTGGCCACCTCGCGCTACGAGATCGTGGTCGGCGATCCGGTGGCGGTGGCGCGCAAGATGGCCGCCGGCATCCAGCACGTGCGCACGCACCGCAAGGAGCAGAAGGACGCGTTCTACTTCAACTGGTCGGTGGACATCCCGCTGGAGTATCAGCGTCCGTTCGAGCCGACCCACGAGGCGATGGCCGCGCTGGATCTGCACCATGGCCGTCCGCCGCATGCGCTGGCCGCGGACCTGCGTCGCGCCTTCTCCGGCATCGTCGCCGGCAACGTCAAGGAAGACGGCATGCGCCGGATCGAGCAGCATGGCCCGTTCGAGATCCACGGCGATGCGGACATGATGCAGGCCCTGGACGAGTTGCTGCGCGCCTTCGTCGAACAGCGCCGCATGAAGATCTCCGGCGAGTATCGGCCCTGCTACCGGGTCATGGCCTGAGTCCGATCCGGATCGTCGCGACGAACCAGGCGCCATCGCTGGCAGTGTGCAGCGAGGCGCCTTCCAGGCTGTCCAGGCGCGTGCGCAGTGCCGACAGGCCGACGCGGTGACCGCGGCCGATATGCGGCGACAGGCCGCCTATCGGCACCGGGTTGCGCACGCTGATCTCCAGGGCGCCGTCGCGTTCGCCGATGGCGATGCCGATCTCGCCGCCCTCGGCACTGCATTCGATGCCGTGGTGCACGGCGTTCTCCAGTAGCGGTTGCAGCGACAGCCGCGGAATCCGCACCGGTGCCGGCGCCTCCGGCACCTCCCAATGGACGCGCAGGCGTGGCCCGAAGCGGATCGCCTCGATGTCCAGGTAACGCCTGGCCAGGTCGATCTCGTCCTGCAGGTCGACCAGGTCCGGCGCGGCCAGCGCGGCGCGGAACAGATCCGACAGATCCATCAGCAGTTGTTCCACCTGTTGCGGTTGCCGGTGCACCAGCATCACCGCGGTATTGAGCGTGTTGAACAGGAAATGCGGCTGCACGCGCGCGGTCAGTGCGTCGATTTCGGCCTGCTTGGCGCGTTCGACCAGTTGCTTGATGCGCACGTGGTTGTGCAGCGCGGCCATGCCGAGCAGGCCGATCAGCAAGGCGATGCCGGACAACTGCAGCGACAGCGTCAGCCATGCGCGGTCGGAGAGCTGCCAGTAGTCGCCGAAGGCATAGAGAATCACGCCGCTGATCAGCCAGGTCAGTGCCTGCATCAGGCCCAGTGTGGCCACGGTGATGGACAGGAAGCCGCATCCGGCCAGCGCCCGGCGCAACAGCAGCAGGCTCGCCAGGGTCAGCAGCGCGACCCACTGGATGCCCAGCGACGCCAGCCCGAAGTAGACCCAGCGGCTCCCTGCCATGCCCGTGCCCGGGACCGGGGTCAGGGCCAGGATGGCCGCGATGCACTCGCCGGCCATCACGATCCAGATCAGGGTCGAGGGTTGCTTGAGGACCTGGAGCTGGTCCTTGGAGTAGGCGGAGGCGGGCATCGGGGTGGAAGGCGGTGGGGCAGGGCCGAGATGCATCATGCCGGCTGGCGCCCTGTCGCGCACGGTCCGTCCACTCCCCCATATCCGCCATCCGTCGGCAACGGCTGGCGCGGTCGCGGTCCGGCCGCTAGCGTGGCCGGCGGGAGAATCTGGGGAAGGATATGGCTGTTCCTTGCGCGCGTGGCCTTGCCGAGCGGACGCAGCGTGGTTTCACGCTGGTGGAATTGATGGTCACCGTGGCGGTGCTGGCGATCATCATGGCGCTGGCGGTGCCCAGTTTCACCGGTCTGATCCGCAGCAACCGCTTGACCGGCGCCGCCAACGAACTGATCGCCGCGGTGCAGTTGACGCGCTCGGAGGCGGTGCGCCTGAACGGTGGCGTCAGCCTGTGCCGCAGCGACGACGGTGCGACCTGCGCCAGCGGCGGCAACTGGACCCGCTACCTGACCGTGGCCCGCGACGGCACCGTGCTGCGCAGCACGACCCTGCGCACTGGCCTGGTCGTCACCAGTACGACCCTGGATGCGATGGGCGACAAGCTGACCTTCGGAGCGGACGGCATCGCGCGCAACAGCAGCGGTACGCCGGTGACAGGAGGCATCGTCGTCTGCATGGCGGTTACCAACCCATCCAACAATGTCCGGAGCGTCAAACTGATGGGCGGCAGCCGCGCCCAGGTCACATCGACATCCGACGGCGGCAGCTGCACCACCACCGGCTGAGCCGGTTCCGGCAAGCGGAGACACCATGAAGCGGTTCGAGAACGGCAGACATATGGCGGGCGTCACCCTCATCGAGGTGATGATCTCGGTGCTGATCCTGGGGGTGGGGATGCTGGGCGTGGCGGCGATGCAGACCACGGCGCTGCGCAACAACCAGAGCGCGCTGCAGCGCAGCCAGATCGTCATGCAGACCTACACCATCCTCGATGCGATGCGGGCCAACCGCAGCGCGGCGATGCTGGGGGCCTACAACACCGGCAGCATGCTCTGCACGGCGCCGGCGGCGGGCGACCTGGTGGCGAACGACAAGGCGGTCTGGCTCAGCGGGTTGAAGGCGGCGATCGGGGGCGACCCGGCGACCACGTGCGGCTCCATCGCCTGCAACGACGGCAATTGCACGATCACTGTGCAATGGGACGACAGCCGCGGCGTGAACTCCAGTGCTGGCGGCAACACCAGCGGCAGCGCGACCCAGACCCTGAGCACGACGGCCCAACTGTGAACACACTGATCGCTCGGGCGCTGCCACGGCGCCAATCCGGCTTCAACCTGATCGAGCTGATGATCTCGATGCTGCTCGGCCTGCTGGTGGTCGGTGCGGCGATCGGCATCTTTCTCTCCAACCGGCAGACCTATGCGGCGACCGAGGGCCTCAGCCGGCTTCAGGAGTCGGCCCGGACCGGTTTCGAGATGATGGCACAGGACATCCGCGAGGCCGGCGGCAATCCGTGCGATTCCGGATTGCCGGTCGCGAACGTGCTGAACAATCCCACGGCGAGCTGGTGGATGAATTGGGCGCTGCCGCTGACGGGCTACAAAAACAGCAACCCGTCCGGTCTCACCGTCACGGCAGGCACCGACGCGATCCAGATCCTCTCCGCGGGTACCGGCGGCGCCACCGTGACCGCGCACAACCCGGCGAACCAGACGCTGACGCTCAACGCGGCAGCACCGGACCTGCACAGCAACGCGATCATGCTGCTGTGCGATCGCCAGCAACTGGCCGTGCTGCAGGTGAACAGCGTTTCCGGCACCACGGCCAGTTACGCGAGCGGCGGCCTCAATACCTGCACACGGCTCGGACGCCTGCCGGGCGTGTGCGTCGCCGGCTCGAACAATTACACCTACGAGATCAACTCCATCCTGACCGAAGTGCGGGCGGTGCGCTGGTATGTCGCGGCCAGCAGCGGAGGAACGGGCGGCACCTCCTTGTATCAGGAAGTGGCCTTGCCTGGCGGCACGAGCCAGAAGAACGAAATCGCCGATGGCGTCACCGGCCTGCAGTTCAAGTATCTGTCCACCGGCGGCACCGCCTATGCCGATGCCAGCGGCGTGGGCAACTGGGCCAACGTGATCGCGGTGAAGATCGACATGACCGTCAGCGCCGATACGTCGGCCGGCGCCAACAAGCAGCCGGTGACGCGGACATTCAGCACGATCGTGAGCATCAGGAACCGGAACCCGTGAACACGTCGCCATCGCCCCGCCGGCAGTCCGGCATTTCGCTCATCGTCGTCCTGTTGCTGTTGCTGGTGATGACCCTGCTGGGGCTCGCCGTCTTGCGCGGCACGCTGCTGCAGGAGCGCATGTCCTCCAACATGTACGACCGCAGCCTGGGGTTCCAGGCCGCCGAAGGCGCATTGCGCGATGCGGAGAAGCTGATTCAGACAGAGGCTGGCAAGGGCAACACCGTCGGCTTCAACTGCGTGAAGGTCCCCGGCACCGTATGCCCTGCCGTTCCCAGCAACACGTATACCGGCAATGCCTCCAGCGGCTGTGCGCTGGGCACCCAGGAGTGCTGGGTGGACGGCACGGTGACGCCGACGGGCCAGGCCGTGCCGGCCCAGTACTACATCCAGTATCTGGGCCAGCGCACCAGCGAGGATCAGCTGGGCCTGGGGTCGAGCATCAATCAGAACCAATACGGCGGCACCGGCGGCACCTCGCTGGAGCACTACTACCGAGTCATCGCGCGCAGCGGCAACCCGGCCGCGTCCAATGGCCGGGCCATCGTCGTGCTGCAGACCAACGTCACCGTCAAGTAAGGATCCCACTATGACCAGTCGAGCGAAGAAGACGACGTACCGGGACTGGCTCCTTGCCGTGGTGGCCGGTCTATTCATCGGTACCGTCGGCGGCGCCGGTGCGGATGTGGATGTCTCGCAGTCGCCGCTGTATGTGGGCAGCGACGTGCCGGGCAACCTGGCATTCGTGCCATCGGTGGAGTTCCCGACGGTGATCAGTAAGGCGAATTTGTCCGATACGTATTCGGCGACGACCAAATTCGTGGGCTATTTCGATTCCGGCAAGTGCTACAGATACCACTACAGCGATACAGAAACTGATCGCTATTTTTATCCGGTCGGACTGCTGGGCAAAAACCCGGGCAGCTATTCCTGTGGCGGGGCCGGCGTATGGGCGGGGAATTTCCTGAATTGGGCGGCCACTCAGACGATCGATCCTTTTCGTTCGGCGTTGACGGGAGGGTATCGCGTACGCGATACCGCGACTGAGACCATTCTCGAGAAGGCGATCGCCGATCGCGACAGTACGGGCAATTTTCCGCGGCGCTTCATAAGCAACAACCAGGTGCTCATCTCCGGTGGAACGGCGGCCAACTGGCAAAGCTTCGGGATGCGCATCGATGGTCTCGGCAACAAGATGAATTTCGCCGCAAGTAACCTCGGAAATGCGCCACGAACTGCGATCGCCTACGACCCTAGCAAGCATGCCCTCGATGGCAGCTACCTTATGCCTGACGGTTCGCCTTGTACGTCCCCTCAGAACATTGGCTGTGTCCAGGATACGAGCCTGACGTTCCAGGTGTCTGTTCGGGTCAAGGTCTGCGATGCCAGTCTGGGTGCCTCGTATCTCGAGGACAACTGCGTCGCCTATCCCAACGGAGGCTATAAGCCGGAGGGGTTGATTCAGCAGTATTCCAAGCGCATTCGCTACAGTGTCTTCGGTTACAAGAACACTGACGATCCTTCCGTGGATAGCGGTATTTTGCGCGCAAACCAGAAGTTCGTCGGGCCATATACTTACAACCCTGATCAGGGAGCGCTTGCGAATGCGGCGCGAGAGTGGGATCCGCAGACTGGCGTCATCTATCAAAATCCCGATGTTTCCGACGCTGCAGCAACGACCGCGGCGATTGGCGGGACAGACCCTCAGTATCAGGTCGTCAACAGCGGCGTCATCAATTATCTGAACAAGTTCGGTCAACTCAATACCGGCAAGAACGTCAAGTCGTACGACGATGTCAGTGAGCTCTATTACGCCGCAATCCGCTATTTCAAACACCAGGGTAATATCGCGGCCTACTCTTCGTTGAGCGGAAACGCGCAGCAGCGATACCAGCAAGCCGATGGTTTTCCGGTCATCACTCAGTGGAACGATCCGATTTCCTATCGCTGCCAGATCAATGTGATCTTGGGTATCGGCGACACCAATACGCATTTGGACAAGAATCTGCCAGGCAACACCACCAACCTGAGTGGCGAGCCGGCCACACCTCCGGAAGTGACCCGCGATACCTCGGTCAGCGTCATCGACCGTATGACCCAGATCTGGCGTAAGGAAGGCAAGTCTGCCAACGACGCCGCCTCCAGCGCGGTCACGTCGCAGTTCAACAGCGACAAGAACTCCGCCTACATCGCAGCGCTCGCCTACGACGCGCACACCAAGGATCTGCGTCCCGACACCGCCAGCGATGGCTTGCCTGGCAAGCAGACCCTCTCCACACACTGGGTCGACGTTGTGGAATATGGCGATTACAAGTCGCCGAGCACCAACCAGTATTGGCTGACCACGAAGTACGGCGGTTTCCGTGTGCCGGAAGGCTACGATCCGGAGACCAATATCAGCGCCTTGGCGGACTCCACCTGGTGGGACGGCAGCTCCTACGTCAATGGCAATGCCAATTACAAGAAGCCGGACAATTACTACCTTGCCGCCGACGCGGAAAAGATGGTGGCGAGCCTGCGCCAGGCGTTCGAGCGCATCCTGGAGGAGATGAAGGGGTCTGCAGCCTCCCTCGCCAGCAATACGACCAAGCTTGAAGCGGGCGCGCGGACGTACCAGTCCGTGTTCTACAGCGGCACCTGGCGTGGCGATGTGGTGGCGTACGACGTCAACCAGACCACCGGCGCGCTGACGCAGGCGTGGAGCGCGGGCGCGCAGCTCCCGGCCTGGGATACCCGGACGATCAAGTTCGTCAACTCGAATGGGAATCTGGACAATTTCGCCTACGGCAAGCTCGCCGGAACGCCGTTGTCGTCTGCAACGCAGAACCAGATCAACTATCTGCGTGGCGATCGCTCGCAGGAGAAGGCCAACGGTGGCGTCCTGCGTACCCGTAGCGGCATCCTTGGCGACATCGTCAACTCGCAGCCGGTCTATGTGGGAGCACCCAATCCACGGCTGTACACGACGGCGACGTTCAACGGCGCCAGCGCTTATGCATCCTTCGCTGCGGCCAAGTCCACGCGCGCGCCGATGATCTATGTCGGTGCCAATGACGGCATGCTGCATGGGTTTGATGCCAGCACCGGTGCGGAGAAGTTCGCCTTCGTGCCGAAAGCGGCGATGACCGGGTTGCTGGACTACACCGATCCGAACTACCAGCACCGGTATTACGTGGATGGCGAACTCACCGTGTCGGACGTCTACTCCGGGGGCAGCTGGCGCTCGGTGCTGATCGGCACCATGGGGCGGGGCGGAAAGGGCATGTTCGCGCTGGATGTCACCGATCCCAACAACATCACTCTGCTGTGGGACAAGACCTCCACGACCACCGACCTCGTCGGACTGGGCAACAATCTCGGCAAGCCGATCATCGGGCAGCTCGCCAACGGCCAGTGGTACGCGATGCTCGGCAACGGTCCTAACAGCAGCGGCGATTCGGCCGATCTCATCCTGGTGAATGCCGTCACCGGTGCGTCCAGCCGTATCCCGACGGGGTCGAGCGGCAACAATGGCCTGTCCGGTGTTTTGGCCTGGTCGTCCAACAACGATTTCATCGTCGATCGTCTGTATGCCGGCGATCTCAATGGAAATGTCTGGCGGTTCGACATGTCCGGCGCGACCGGGACGGTGCGCCAGCTGTTCTCAGCCAACTATGCGTCCAAGGCGCAACCGATCACCGCTGCACCCACGGCGGCGAAGGATCCGGCGACGGGCCTGACCTGGGTGTTCTTCGGGACCGGCAAGTACCTGTCCAGCGGCGATCTGGGCAACAAGGACGTGCAGAGTTGGTATGGCCTGATCGACCGCGGCAGCACCATCCCCTCCAATCGTTCCTCTCTGAACAAGGTCAACATCCTGCAGGAAGGCACCGTCAACGGCTTTGCCGTGCGCGTGATCGAGGACAAGCCCAACGCCGGGCAGGATGGCTGGTACATGGACCTGCTGTCGCCTCCCGGCACGCCGCAGGGCGAGCGCATGGTGGTGTCCAACTTCTTCCAGGGCACGGCGCTGATCGGGACCACGCGTATTCCGGATTCGGGCGATGTGTGCAGCCCCAGCGGCAAGGGCTTCGTGATGGCGATCAACCCGTTCACCGGCGGCCGGCTGTCGCAATCCTTCTTCGACTTGGACGGCAGCGGCGGATCCAGCACCGGCGATACACTCAATGGCACCCCTGTCTCCGGCATCGGCCTGAACAGCAGCCCCAACAGTCCGATCTTCATTGGCAACCAGATGCAGATCGCGTTGGATAACGCGAGTACGACCACGCTCGGTACCAACAGCAGCGCGCTCAGCATGAAGCGCGTGTCCTGGCGCGAACTTCTGAGGAACAATTGATGCGACTTTCTTCCTTTCCGTCCCGCCGGCAGCGCGGCTTCACCCTGATCGAACTGATGATCGTGGTCGCGATCGTGGGTGTTCTGGCGGCGATCGCGTTCGCCAGCTATCAGTCGCACGTCATCAAGGCACGCCGCTCGGCCGCGTCCGTCTGTCTGCAGCAGGGGGTGCAGCTCATCGAGCGGTACTACACGACCAAGATGTCGTATGCCAATGTGCCGCTGCCGACGTGTCCAAGCGATGCGGTGCAGTTCTATGATCTTTCGTTCAGCGTCGCTCCGACTGCGAATGCGTTCAAGTTGACCGCGACGCCTCGTACGGGCAGCCCGCAGGCCAAGGACACCCAGTGCGGCGCGCTCAGCATCGATCAGAAGGGGACGCGTACGACGTCCACCGGCGCTGGCGAGGGCACCTGCTGGTGAAGCTGGGCCGGTAGGGCGCAGTTGCAGTCAGGAAAGCACGGTTTGACCCCTTGCGGTCGGCATGAGGCCTCTATACAATGCGCCTCCCCGCCCGAATAGCTCAGCCGGTTAGAGCACTTGACTGTTAATCAGGGGGTCGTTGGTTCGAGTCCAACTTCGGGCGCCAAATCCGCAAAGGCCGCGAGCGATCGCGGCCTTTGCTTTTGTGCGTCAGTCAGGCGTCCGGCAGGGCATCGGTTCGGTCGCTTTTCGCGTGCGGATGCGTCCGGTGTTGTTGACCACCACCGCTGCGCGTAACCGGCCCCGCTCGCAGATGTTGACGGTCAGGTTGCTGCCGGCGCTGCGCCCATCGGGCAGGAAGCGGACCGAGGGGCGGCCTTGGTTCGAGCGCAGAACCAGGTCGCTGGCGCCCGATGCGCTGCCTTCGCTGAGGATGCTGTCCGGCGCGATCGGCTGGCCTTGCCGTTCCGGGTCGCGGAACACCAGCCAGCCGTGGCTCCAGTCGCTGTCGCTGCGGCAGCCGCCTTCCCCGTTGGACGGGCAGGCGCTGACCGGGACGCCGAAGCTGATCGCGCTGCTGCGTGCCAGGGCGAAGTGCGCGCTCAGCTGGTGCGTGGCCGCCGTCAAGCGCTGGTTCGCCAGCAGTTCCCGGAACGCCGGCAGGCCGATGCCGGCGAGCAGGCAGATCACCGCCATCACGATCATGGCCTCGAGCAATGTGTAGCCTTTGGCTGCAGCGTTCCGCATGTCCGTCGTCTCCCGGTGCGAGGTCGCCAGTCTCGCGGCCGGGCGGCAGGGCTTGAATGAGGGGGTTGTGCGTTCCCATGTAGGAAATCTCCCCGGCGCGGGGTCGGCCGACACTGTCGGCCTCGCTCTTCACCTTGAGGCTTGTGCATGTCCGACCGTTTCCAACTCGTATCGCCGTATTCGCCGGCCGGCGACCAGCCGCAGGCGATCGAGAAGCTGGTGGCCGGCTTCGAGGCCGGCCTGGCCAAGCAGACCCTGCTCGGCGTGACCGGGTCGGGCAAGACCTACACCATCGCCAACGTGGTCCAGGCGATCCAGAAGCCGACCCTGGTGATGGCGCCGAACAAGACGCTGGCGGCGCAGCTGTACGGCGAATTCAAGGCGTTCTTCCCCAACAACGCGGTCGAGTACTTCGTCAGCTACTACGACTACTACCAGCCCGAGGCCTACGTGCCGTCCTCGGACACCTTCATCGAGAAGGACAGTTCGATCAACGAGCACATCGAGCAGATGCGCCTGGCCGCGACCAAGACCCTGCTGTCGCGGCGCGATGCGCTGGTGGTGGCGACGGTCTCGGCGATCTACGGCCTGGGTGCGCCGGAGGACTACCTGTCGCTGCGGCTGATCCTGTCGATCGGCGAGCACGTGGAGCAGCGCCAGTTGATCCGCCACCTGACCGACCTGCAGTACACCCGCAACGAGTACGAATTGCACCGCGGCAGTTTCCGCGTACGCGGCGAGGTCATCGATGTGTTCCCGGCCGAATCCGACAGCGAGGCCTTGCGCATCGAACTGTTCGACGGCGACGTGGAGCAGCTGACCCTGTTCGATCCGCTGACAGGCGAGACGCTGCGCAAGCTGCAGCGCTACACGATCTATCCCAAGACCCACTACGCCACCACCCGCGAGCGCACGCTCAGCGCGGTGGACACGATCAAGCTGGAGCTGAAGGATCGGCTTGAGCAACTGTACGCGCAGAACAAGCTGGTCGAGGCGCAGCGGCTGGCGCAGCGTACCCAGTTCGACCTGGAAATGATGGCCGAGGTCGGCTTTTGCAACGGCATCGAGAACTACTCGCGGCATCTGACCGGCAAGGCGCCGGGCGAACCGCCGCCGACCCTGTTCGACTACCTGCCGCCGGACGCCTTGCTGGTGGTGGACGAGTCGCACGTCACCGTGCCGCAGATCGGCGCGATGTACAAAGGCGACCGCTCGCGCAAGGAAACCCTGGTGGAATTCGGTTTCCGCCTGCCGTCGGCGCTGGACAACCGGCCGCTGCGCTTCGAGGAATGGGAGGCGCGCTCGCCGCGCAGCATCTATGTCTCGGCCACGCCGGGGCCCTACGAGTTGCGCGAGTCGGCCGGCGAGATCACCGAACTGGTGGTGCGCCCGACCGGGCTGATCGATCCGGAAGTGGAGATCCGGCCGGTGGCGACCCAAGTCGATGATCTGCTGTCGGAGATCAACCTGCGCGTGGCCGATGGCGACCGCGTCCTGGTCACTACGCTGACCAAGCGCATGGCCGAGAACCTCACCGAGTATCTGGGCGAGCACGGGGTGAAGGTGCGCTACCTGCACTCGGACATCGACACGGTCGAGCGCGTGGAGATCATCCGCGACCTGCGCTTGGGCAAGTTCGACGTGCTGGTCGGCATCAACCTGCTGCGCGAGGGCCTGGACATGCCGGAGGTCTCTTTGGTCGCGATCCTCGATGCCGACAAGGAAGGCTTCCTGCGCTCCACCGGCTCGTTGATCCAGACCATCGGCCGTGCCGCGCGCAACCTGCGCGGCAAGGCCATCCTCTACGCGGACAAGATGACGCGTTCGATGCAGGCCGCGATCGACGAAACCGGGCGCCGCCGCGAGAAGCAGGTGGAGTACAACCTGGAATACGGGATTGTCCCGAAGTCGGTGGCGCGCCCGATCGTGGACATCCTGGAGGGCGCGCGCGAGGACGCGACCGAGGCCAAGTCGGGCAAAGGCAAAGGCAAGGGCAAGGCGCGCCGGGTCGCGGAAGAGCCGGCCGACTACCGGGCGCTGGCGCCAGCGGAGATCGCCGCGCGGCTCAAAGCGCTGGAGCAGGAGATGTACCAGCACGCGCGGGACCTGGAGTTCGAGGATGCGGCGCGGGTGCGCGACCAGATCAAGAAGCTGCGCGACGCCAGTCTGGTCGGCTAGGCGGGCCGCAGCGGCGCCCGATCGGAAGGTGGGTATTGTTCTTGTCCGCCAGGTGGGCTAAGATTCGCGCCCCTGCAGCGGTGCGCCGCGGCAGAGAAGGGCGGTTAGCTCAGCGGTAGAGCACTACCTTGACATGGTAGGGGTCACAGGTTCGAACCCTGTACCGCCCACCACGACGCGAAGAAGCGAACGTGGAAACGACAAAGCCGGCAGACGCCGGCTTTTTTGTGTCTGCGCTCACGCCACCGGGTGCGTTCGGATGCTGGCCGCGCGGCCGGGCTTGCTTTAGCATCCGAACGGACGATCAGGCGAGGAGGCCAGGCGCATGGTGGAATACCATCATACGGTGCAAGTCAAAGGACGCTACCAGCTCGTGGCGTTGACCCGGGAGCCGGACTACAGCCCGGCCAACGTGGTGGGCTATACGGTCACCACCGACGGCGGTGCGCGGGTGGATCCGCACGACATGTCGTGGGACGAGGCGCGTGTCTTCCTGGACACCCTGATCGAGCGCGATCGGGACGCGGTCAGCGCGGAAAAGAAGCCCTCGCGGAACAAGCCGAGCACGCGGCAGCGTCGCTAGCGCGCCATGCACGTCTGGGCGGGCGAAAACCCGCCGGTAGCGATCGCTCCGCAGAACATGCCGGAGTCCCGGGCATTGCGCAGACGCCATCTGGGGCCTGGCGCTTGTGACGGGCTGACCTCCCTGGCCAAGCGCCGTTTCCGGTCGATGCCGTGCTTGCAGGTCCTCCTGCCGCGCACACCACCGACGCAACTCCTCTCAAAGCACGGAACTCGCTCTAGAATGTCGGCCAGGATGGATCAGGGAGGATAGGGCTTGTCGAATCGTAAACTCGTTGCGGCGGCGCTCGTCGTCGTGCTCACGGCCGTCTGCGGCTATTTCCTGTCCGGCTACCTGGTCCTGCTGCTGCTGAAGCTGGACACGCGGATGTTCGGGCTTGGCACCTACTACCAGTACGTTCACGCCATCGGCTTGCCGGAGGTGGCTCCGTACGTCGGCAAGATCAAATGGGCCGGCTACCTCGGCTTCGGCTTGCCCGGCCTGGTGGCCCTGCTGATCCTGGTGCTGATGTTCAAGCCGCCCAAGCGCAGCCTGCATGGCGACGCGCGCTTCGCCGGCGCGGCCGACCTGTCCAAGCATGGGCTGTTCAAGACCAGCGGCGACGGCATCGTGGTCGGCAAGTTCCGCGGCAAGCTGGTGCGCCTCAGTGGCCAGCAGTTCGTGATCCTGGCGGCCCCGACCCGGTCGGGCAAGGGCGTCGGCGTGGTCATTCCGAACCTGCTGGAGTACCAGGAATCGGTGGTCGTCCTGGACATCAAGCAGGAGAACTTCGATCTGACCAGTGGCTGGCGCGCCAGCCAGGGCCAGGAGGTGTTCCTGTTCAATCCGTTCGCCGAGGACCGTCGCACCCATCGCTGGAATCCGCTCAGCTATGTTTCCGACGATCCGGCGTTCCGCGTCTCGGACCTGATGAGCATCGCCGCCATGTTGTATCCGGATGGCTCCGACGACCAGAAGTTCTGGGTCAGCCAGGCGCGCAATGCGTTCATGGCGTTCTCGCTGTACCTGTTCGAGAACTGGGACGACGAGCGCAACATCGGCTTCCCCGGCGGGCTCGGCACGCCGACGCTGGGCGCGATCTACCGCCTGTCGTCCGGCGACGGCACCGACCTGAAGAAGTACCTGAAGTCGCTGTCGGAGCGGCGTTTCCTCAGCGGCAATGCCAAGTCGGCGTTCTCCAATCTGCTGTCGCAGGCGGACGAGACCTTCGCCTCGATCATGGGCACGCTCAAGGAGCCGCTCAATGCCTGGATCAATCCGGTGCTGGATGCGGCCACCAGCGACAACGACTTCCTGCTGACCGACCTGCGCAAGAAGAAGATGACCATCTACATCGGGATCCAGCCCAACAAGCTGGCCGAGAGCCGCCTGATCATCAACCTGTTCTTCAGCCAGATCATCAACCTCAACACCAAGGAGCTGCCCAAGAGCAATCCGGCGCTGAAGTATCAGTGCCTGCTGCTGATGGACGAGTTCACCGCGATCGGCAAGGTCGACATCATCGCCTCGGCAGTGTCATATATGGCTGGCTACAATGTCCGCCTTCTGCCGATCATCCAGAGCATGGCCCAGCTCGATGCCACCTATGGCAAGGACATCTCGCGGACCATCATCACGAATCATGCACTGCAGATTCTCTACGCTCCGCGCGAGCAGCAGGATGCCAACGACTACTCCGAGATGCTCGGCTACACCACCTTCCGCAAGAAGAACGTCACCCGCGGCAAGGATGTGACCCGAAGCGTGTCGGAGGAGAAGCGGGCGCTGATGCTGCCGCAAGAGTTGAAGGCGATGGGCAACGATCAAGAGGTGTTCTTGTACGAGGGCATTCCGCATCCGGTGAAGTGCGACAAGATCAAGTACTACAAGGATCGCTACTTCACCGCGCGGCTGCGTCCCAAAGTCGATATTCCGACGCTCTCGATATGAAAGTGTGACGAAAAACACCTATTTTTTGGGCGTATTTATCATTTGAACGTTTTTTTGCCAAATGCTTGACGTGGGCATGCCCCTGCGGCACATTCTCGCGAGTATGGCGGTGCGTTGGTAACAGAAACAGGAACAGGGGCGTGGGCCGAACGGCGCACGTAAGGGGTGACATGGAAGGTTTGCTGTCAAATTCCGTTTTCTTCGGCGCTGATCGCGCGGCCTCGGATACGTCCCGTTGTCTGCAGCAGATCCGTGCCCGCGCCGTTTCCGGCGCCTTCCTTGCCGCGACGCGCGTGTCGTGCCGTCGCGTCGAACTTCGCCATCCAGCAGTGGGCCGCCTGCGCGCCGCCCGCTCTCTATACGTTTCCGCAATTCAGAGGCTCGCGTGAAAAGAACGCATATGTTTCGGCTGATCGCTACGTTGAGTGCCGTCGCGCTGTTGAGTGCCTGTGCAACCAGGCCGGCACCCGATTTCCGTGGCAAGTGGAAGCCGGTCAACCGTTTCTCCGAGTCGACCATGGAGATCCCGCTGTACTCGTCGTACGTGTATCAGGCGATCCCGATGGACGGCACGCTCAAGACGATGCTCGAGCGCTGGGCCAAGGATTCGAACATGCAACTGTCCTACGGCATCCAGTCCGATTACACGCTGTATGCCCCGGTCGCCAAGATCAACACCACCAGCATCCAGCAGGCGGTCGCCGAGCTGAGCGTGGTCTATGCGCAGGAAGGGCTGAGCGTGACCGCGGCGGGCAATCGCATCCTGGTGCAGCCGTCGTCGTCGCTGAGCGGCGCGCCGGCAGCCAGCGGCAGCGCGAAGTGACGTCACCGTCGGCCTGCACGCTGCGCGCCGACAGCCACATTACGAAACCTGGTGAAGTCTGATGTTCGGTAAAAAGCCGGTCGAAAGCGAAAACGTCAACAAAGCGGTAGCGAAGGCGGTCAACTACGAAATCAGCATTGCTGATCTGGCTCGCCGCAGCGAGCGCCGTGCGTGGTGGGTCGCCTTCGGCGCGATCATCATGTGCCTGCTGTTGGGCGGCGGTTACTACTACATGCTGCCGCTGAAGGAGAAGGTGCCGTATCTGGTGATGGCGGATGCGTATACCGGCAATTCCTCGGTGACGGTATTGCGCAACAGCGGCGATGTGCAGAGTGTCACCAACAGCGAAGCGCTGGCCAAGAGCAACGTGGCGCGCTTCATCACCGCACGTGAGTCCTACGATTCGGAGATGATGGGGCTCAACGACTGGAATACGGTGTTCTCGATGGCGCCGCGGGACACCGCGGTGGGTGCCGAGTACTTCAATCTGCACGCACCCAACAATCCCTCGGCCCCGTATTACACCTATGGCAAGGCGCGGTCGATTCGGGTCAAGATTCTGAGCATGAACCTGCTCGGCGGGGGCAATAAACCGTATACAGGCGCGAACGTGCGCTTCCAGCGCAGCATTTATGACAAGAAGACGGGGCAATCCACGTTCCTCGACAACAAGTTCGCCATTATCGGCTTCAAGTACAACAGCAATCTGGCCATGGACGACGAACTGCGGGTGCAGAATCCGTTGGGGTTCCAGGTGACCGATTACCGGGTCGACAACGACTACTCGGCCATGCCAGTGCCACCTTCGTCGGCCGTGCAGGCTCCTGAGACCGGCGCGGTTCAGCAGCCTGCGGCCGCGCAGATGCCGGGAGCGGCGGGCGAAGTGCCGATGCAGCGGATGCCAGGTCAGCCGACGGCACCAGGCGCGAACGGTACGGTGCCGGCCACGCAGCCGGCGCCGATGGCCAATCCGGCGAGTGCGCCTGTCTATCCAGGGGCGCAGCCGGCTGCGGCAGCCCCTGCACCCAACGTTGCACCTCAGCACAACGGTAATGGAGCGAACGTTCGATGAGTTTCCTGACGAAAACCGGTTCGGCGCATCTTGCGTTGCTGGCTCTGGGTCTGTTCGCGCCGATTGCATCGGCCCAGGTGGTTCAGCAGTACGAGTACGAGCCTGACAAGATCTATCAGGTGCGTACCGGCCTGGGCATCACCACCCAGATCGAACTGAGCCCGAACGAGAAGATCCTCGATTACAGCACCGGTTTCACCAGTGGCTGGGAACTCAGCCGTCGCGAGAACGTCTTCTACCTGAAGCCGAAGAACGTCGACGTCGATACCAACATGATGATCCGCACCGCCACCCACTCCTACATCCTCGAATTGAAGGTGGTAGCGACGGATTGGCAGCGGCTGGAGCAGGCCAAGCAGGCCGGCGTGCAGTACAAAGTGACCTTCACCTATCCGAAGGACACCAGCTTTGCCGCCGCCAGCGACGAGGTGAAGGACGAGTCGCAGCTCGACACGCGCTTGACCAAGGATCGTCATTACTACTTCGACTACGACTATTCCACGCGTTCCAAGCAAATGTGGATCGTGCCGAGCAGCGTCTACGACGATGGCAAGTTCACCTACATCAAAATGGATCTGACGCGTTTCCCCACTGGCAACTTCCCGGCGGTGTTCGGTCGCGAGAAGGAGAGCGATGAGGATTTCCTGGTCAATACGACAGTCGAGGGCAACACCCTGATTGTCCATGGGACCTATCCCTTCCTGGTCATCCGCCACGGCAAGAATGTTGTCGGCTTGCGTAGGAACAAGCAAAAGTGAACTCGAATCTACCCCCGTCTGACGAAAACTACGGCAACGACCACGGTCAGCCGCGTTCCCCGCATGCGGACGATGCGCCGCGCGAGAATCCCTATTTCGCTCGCCAGCAGCAGACCGCTGACCCGGATCTGGACGCCAATGAGCCGGTGCTCCGCTCCAGCGATCTGAAGAAGCTCAATCGCAAGGCGCTGGTGTTCCTGGGCGGCATCGCCGCGCTGTTGATCCTTGCGATCTTCTGGCTGGTGAGCGGCAGCAGCACGCCTGAGCCGGCACCGAAGCCGCGCCAGGAAGCGGTGGTGGCGCCTGCGTTGCCGCAGACCGCGGCGCCTCCACCGGTGCAGCCGGCCGAGCCGGTGCCACTGGCCGAGCAACCGAGTCTGCCGCCGTTGCCGCCGATGCCCACCGATACCGACACGCAGACGCAGTCGGCTCCGCGACAGGAGCGTGGGCCGTCCTTGCTGGAGCGGCGCATGGCCGGCCTGCAACAGGACGCCGGTGGCCAGGGCCTGGGTGGCATGATGCCGGGACAGGAGCAGGGTGGCGCGCCGATGCAGCAGGAGCAGGAGACCTCTGCCAAGCCGATCGCCAACCCGGACGGTCTGCTGGTGCGTGGCACTTACATCCGCTGCGTGCTGGAAACGCGGATCATCACCGATTTCCCCGGCTTCACCTCCTGCATCATCACCGAGCCGGTGTACTCCATCAACGGCCGCCGCCTGTTGCTGCCGAAGGGATCGAAGATCCTCGGCCAGTACGGTCCCGGGGAACCGACCGGCCCGCGCATGCAGGTGGTCTGGGATCGCATCACCACCCCTACCGGCATCGATGTGACCCTGGTTGGTCCCGGCGTCGACAACCTCGGCAGCGCCGGCCACCCGGGTCAATACAGTGCGCATTGGGCGAGCCGCATCTCGTCCGCGCTGATGATCAGCTTGCTCAGCGACGCCTTCAAGTGGGCGGCGGCCGAGCATGGCCCGAAGACCACGACGACCGGCCTCAATTCCGGCATCGTCACCGAGCAGCCGTACGAGAGCAACACGGCGCAGTCCATCCAGCGTCTGGCCGACCAGGCCCTGGATCGCCGCCGTCCCGCCACCGTGACCATCAACCAGGGCACCATCGTGAACGTCTACGTCGCCAAGGACGTCGACTTCACGGCCGTGCTGCCGCGTTGACAGAGATCGAGACAGCGACGTGACGTTCGACGACTCTCCGACCGCGCAGATCTCCACGGACTTCCTGGATTACCAGTACTCGGTACTGGGCATCCTGGATTACCTCAACTCGCCGGACGTGACGGAAATCTGCATCAACCGTCCTGGCGAGCTGTACCTGGAGACCCTGCGTGGCTGGCAGCGGATGGATATCCCGTCGCTGACGTTCGATCGCGCGCGGCAGTTCTGTACGGCGGTGGTCAACGAGAGCAATACCGGCCAGCGCATCACCGATGCCGATCCGGTGGTGTCGTTGACCTTTCCCACCGGACAGCGCGCGCAGTTCGTGATCCCGCCGGCCTGCGACGCCGGCAAGGTGTCGATCACCATCCGTCTGCCGTCCAAGCACACCAAGACCCTGGAGCAGTACAAGGAAGACGGCTTCTTCCAGGAGATCCTGGAGGTGCAGTCGGGTCTGAGCGAGCAGGATCGCGAGCTTCTCGAGCTGCGGCGGCAGCGCGATTACGCCGAGTTCTTCAAGAAGGCGGTGCTGTTCAAGAAGAACGTCGTCGTTGCCGGCGCCACCGGTAGCGGCAAGACCACCTTCATGAAGTCGCTGGTGAATCACATCCCGCACGAAGAGCGGCTGGTGACGATCGAGGACGCGCGCGAGCTCTTCATCAGCCAACCCAATTCCGTGCATTTGCTCTACTCGAAAGGCGGACAAAGCACGAGCAACGTCACCGCGAAGAGCTGCATGGAAGCATGCCTGCGCATGAAGCCCGACCGCATCATTCTTGCGGAGTTGCGCGGCGACGAGTCGTTCTACTTCATCCGCAACTGCGCTTCCGGTCATCCCGGTTCCATCACCAGCTGTCATGCTGGCAGCATCGGGCAGACCTGGGATCAGTTGGCGCTGATGGTCAAGGCGTCGGCCGAAGGGTCGGGCCTGGAGTTCGCCGTCATCAAGCGGTTGTTGATGATGACCATCGACATCGTTGTCCACATCAAATCGCACGCGGGCCGGCGCTATATCACCGGTATCGATTTCGATCCGGAACGCATGCAGTCGGGCGGGGGATGAATATGTTCATTAAGGTGATAGGGCGAAGCGGCGCCGATTGACTTTGAATTTTTCTTCCAACACGATTGATTTGCGACATCTGCGGCGTTCTGGGCGATTTGCCACGACGTCGATGCATAGGGAGTAACCACGGCATGTTGCCAGGCATGGAACTACTCAGCTGTCCCGAAATGGCGGTTCCGGCTGAAGTCATGCAGCACGTTGTGCGCGTCGAGTCGTCGCACAATCCGTTTGCGATCGGTGTGGTCGGTGGTCGCCTGGTGCGCCAGCCGCAGAACCTGTCCGAAGCGGTGGCCACGGCGCGGATGCTGGAAGAGAAGGGCTACAATTTCTCCCTCGGTCTCGGGCAGGTCAACCGCTACAACCTGATCAAGTACGGCCTGGATACCTACGAAAAAGCATTCAAGACCTGTCCCAATCTGCAGGCCGCCTCGAAGATCCTGGCCGAGTGCTATAGCCGCTCCGGCGGTAACTGGGGCAAGTCGTTCAGCTGTTACTACTCCGGAAACTTCGAGACCGGGTACCGCCACGGTTACGTGCAGAAGGTCTACGCGTCGATCAACCAGGGCAGGGCGCTCGCCGCGTCCACCGCTGGTGCGATCCCGGTGATCCCGGCCGGAAGCGTGCGTCGTGCGCTCAACGACTCGGTGAAGGCCGCGGCGGTGCGCGAAGTCGATTCGATCGTGTCGCGGCGCATCGACGCGGCGGCGAACCAGCTTGCCAGCGGCCTGGCCGCGCAAGGTCAGCCATCTCTGCGCCCTCAGGCTGCCGTCGCGGCGCCAACGCAGCAGACCGCTGGGACAGTTGCGGCCGCACCAGCGGCGCAACTGTCCGCTGCAGATTCCGATCTCTACGTAATACGACCTACAGGCGCCGGCAAAGGAGTGGCGGTTCCTGCAGGTGGCGGAGCGTCCCCAGCTCCGCACGTTTCCGCACACGCGCCTCAGGCCGTGGCGGGAGCGACCGTTCCTGGCGCAAGTACGCCGCCGCCGACGCCTGGCGACGGGGCCTTCGTATTCTAGCCAGATGCAGTAGCGCGGCCATGCAAATGGCTTTTTGATCACCCCCTGTTTTCCAGTCAAGGAGATACTCACGATGTTCAAGAACAATCAGATGAAGTCGAACGCCAAGGTCATCGGCACGGCGGCGTTGCAGGCGGCGGTGTTCACCGTGGCCCTGCTCGCGTCCAGCTTCGCGATGGCGCAGGACTATGCCGGTGCCGATACCAAGGTCTGCAACTTCCTCGGCAAGACCAACAATATCCTGAACATGGCGTCCATCGTGGTGGTGACGATCGCGGTCGTCTTCGCCGGCTACCAGATCGCGTTTGCGCATAAGCGCGTTTCCGAAGTGGCGCCGGTGCTGCTAGGTGGCGTGCTGATCGGCGCGGCCGGCCAGTTGGCCAAGATGCTGATCGGCGACACCGGCCAGAAGCAGTGCACGGCCACTGCGGCGATCGATATGATCCAGCACGTTCTGCACTATGCATAAGAACGTGCTTTTCCGGGGTTGCACCCGACCGGCGATGTTTTTCGGGGTGCCGTACATCCCGTTTTTCATCGGCGCGGGTGGCGGCTTCCTGATGGGTATCTATTTCGATATGTGGCTGCTGCTGCTCATTCCGGTCATCGTCTTCGTCATGCAGCAGATGACCAAGCGAGACGAGATGATCTTCCGCATGCTCGGGTTACGCTGGATGATGCGGATGCGCGTGCGCAACCTGCAGCGCTATTCCGGCATGTGGGTGTTCTCGCCGAATGAGTACAGGAAAGAGGTGCCGGGCGCCAAGCGCTAGCTTGGAATCCGGCATCGGGTCTCGACCCCATGCACGACGCCTGTGTCGTGCATGGGGTTGTTCGGTTTTTCGTGTCGACGCGCGATGGCTTGTCTGAGCGAGGTCGGCAGTTCCCGGGGTATGCGCGCCGGGCCTTGGCAAGACGAAACGGATTCTGAGTCACTTCATTATGTTCATCCCGGATACTTCGATCAGCGAGTTCATTTCCATCTCCACGCATGTGGCGCCGTCCGTGCTGAAGACGACGGGAGGAGATTTCATGCTGGTCTGGCACTTGGGCGGGCTTCCGTTCGTGGGCCGCGAAGAGTGGGAGATCGAACACCGTCACAACACCTTCAATCGCATGCTGCAGACGCTGCGTGCTCCGGATTTCGCCAATGTGGCGTTCTGGGTGCACGATGTGCGCCGCCGTCGTCGCATCAAGAACGAGGGCAAGTTCCAGCAGGCCTTCAACCAGGATTTGTCGGACCAGTATTACGGCGCCTTGTCGTCGCAGAAGATCATGCAGAACGAGTTGTACATGACCATGATCTATCGCCCGGTGGTGACAGGTAAGCGTCTCATGGACAAGTCGTCGAGCATTCCGCAGTTGCAGTCCGAGCAGGACCAGGCGATCGCCAAGGTTCTCGAACTGGCAGGCAACGTCGAAGCCGTGCTGAAGGATTATTCGCCGTACCGGCTTAGCATGTACGAGGCCAGCAATGGCGTGGTGTTCTCCGAGACGCTGGAGTTCTTCGGTTATCTGATCAATCGCATCGACGAGCCGGTACCGGTGCTGCAGGCGCCGGTGCCCGCCTATCTGCCGGTCAGCAAGCACATGTTCGCCAACAAGACCGGCGACTTCGTGATCAAGACCCCGGAGGGTGTCAATCATTTCGGTGCCATTCTGAACATCAAGGAGTACACCGACGGAACCTATCCCGGCATCCTCAATGGCCTGAAGTATCTCGACTTCGAGTATGTGGTGACCCACTCCTTCAGCCCGATGGGACGGCACGATGCACTGAAGGTGCTCGATCGCACCAAGGGCATGATGGTGTCCTCCGGCGACAAGGCGGTCAGCCAGATCCACGAGCTAGACCTGGCGATGGATCAGTTGTCGTCTGGCAACTTCGTTCTGGGCGAATATCACTTCACCATTGCCATCTACGCCGATACGCAGGAGAAGCTTTCGCAGCAGGTGGCGACCACCCGCGCGGAACTGTCCAATGCCGGTTTCGTCTCGACCAAGGAGGATCTGGCGGTCGCTTCCTCCTTTTACGCGCAGTTGCCTGGCAACTGGCGCTACCGCACGCGTATCGCCAATGTCAGCTCACTGAACTTCCTCGGTCTGTCGCCGCTGCACAACTTCGCCCAGGGCAAGCGCGAGAACAATCCGTGGGGCGAGTGCGTCACCACCTTGCAGACCACCAACGGCCAGCCGTACTACTTCAATTTCCACGCGACGCATCCGGCGGAGAACTCGCTCGGCGAGAAGGCGATCGCCAATACCATGGTGATCGGCAAGTCCGGTACCGGTAAGACCGCGTTGATCAACTTCCTGCTCAGCCAGGTGCAGAAGTTCGATCCGATTCCCACCATTTTCTTCTTCGACAAGGACCGCGGTGCCGAGATCTTCGTGCGTGCCTGCGGTGGCAATTACCTGGCGCTGGAGAACGGCAAGCCCACCGGCTTCAACCCGTTCCAGTGCGAGCGCACCGAGGCGAACGTGCAGTTCCTGGCCGACCTGATCAAGGTCCTCGCAGGCAAGATCGAGTACACCTCGCGCGAGGAGGAGGACATCTTCCGCGGCGTGGAGGGCATGCTCGACACGCCTATGCATCTGCGCAGCATGACCAACTTCCGCAAGAGCCTGCCCAACATGGGCGACGACGGTCTGTACGCGCGCATGCGCAAGTGGACGGCCGGCAACTCGCACGGCTGGGTGTTCGACAATCCGGTCGATACGATCGACCTGGAGAAGGCCAGCATCATCGGCTTCGACTACACCGACGTCATCGACAATCCGGAAGTGCGGGTTCCGGTCATCAACTATCTGCTGCATCGGCTGGAAGCCCTGATCGACGGCCGGCCGCTCATCTACGTGATGGACGAGTTCTGGAAGATCCTCGATGGCAAGGGCGGCCTGAAGGAATTCGCCAAGAACAAGCAGAAGACCATCCGTAAACAGAACGGCCTGGGTATCTTCGCCACCCAGAGCCCGGAGGATGCGCTTGCCAGCGACATTTCCGCGGCGCTGGTCGAACAGACCGCGACGATGATCCTGCTGCCCAATCCCAATGCCAGCAAGGAAGACTACATGGACGGCCTCAAGCTCACCGAGGCCGAGTACCAGGTCGTGGTCAGCCTGGACGAGCGCTCGCGCTGCTTCCTGGTCAAGCAGGGCCATGGATCGTCGGTGTGCCAGCTCAATCTGCGCGGCATGGACGATGCGCTGTCGGTCATCTCGGCGTCGACCGACAATATCGAAATCATGCACCAGGTGCTGGAGCGCAAGGCCAAGGAGCACGGCGTCGCGCCGGACGATCTGACGCCCGAGCAGTGGTTGAACGAGTTCTACGCACGTCGCAAGGGCTCCGGAAAATCGGGTCCTGCGAGGTCGGTGTCTTCGGATAATCGGGGGGCGGCGGCGGTCAGCTGACCGCTTCGCCCAGTCACGCGTGGCAATCTTCTACAAGATCTGTGTTGAGGTGTTTATGGATAAGATGACGAAAGTCTTTAGCCGTACAGGTGTCGTTGCTGCAATTGCGCTGCTCACGCTGTTGCCCGCTACTGCTTTTGCGCAGTGGAAAGTGATCGATAAGACGCAAATTGACGAGAATAAAGCCAATACAAAGACGCTGGATCAGAAGCTGGACAAGATCCGCGGGGATAACGAGGTCGGCAAGGCCGAGAAACAGAAGTCCAGTGGCGATGAGGTCGACAAGCCGAAGGAAAAGCTGGTCAAGGTCGACGACAACTACGGTGTGTCCGATTGTGCTAGCAAGACTGCTGGCACTCCCGTGTCAACTGAACAGCAGCAGACCTGCGAATTGATCCAGCGTACGCGTAACTCGCAGTTCAATTACATGGTGGCGATGTACGACATCACCGAAAAGCGGTTGCAGCGCCTGCGCGATCTGGAACAGCAGCGTGCGAAAATCAGCACGAACCAGATCGGCTTGCTGGAAGACAACACGAACAAGCTGATCGCGTTGCGGGCGCTGATGGATATCGATCGTCAGCAGATGGAAGCAGCGATGTTTGCCTACGAGAAGCGCTTGTCCTACCTGACCCAAGTGCAGTCAGCTGGTGGTTGGGCTGCTATGCGCGGCAAGAAAGCGCCTTCCGCCACCAATACTGGTGGAGGTGGCAGCTTGTTCGATGCGTTTGCCGGCCTTAGCGACCTGGCCCAGACGATCGCCGCTGGAGCAGTGATGAAAGGGGCACTGGAGTTGGCTAAGTCGAAAAAGCCTGATGGTGACTATAAGTCTTTGAGTATTGAGAATTAGTCTGTGTTAAGTGCTGCTTGGTTAAAAGTGGCTTGATGGCGGTTTGGCTCAGTGATGAGCATGGCATTATGGAGCGGTCATGAATTTCTTGCAGAATTACGCTAATTACGAGTTCTTCAAAGCCATCAACAATTTTCTGCGAGATGAAATCGACTACTTCCAGTGGTCATTGCTCATTCGCATGTCCGATTGGGTTGCAGTGACCGCGCTGAGCGCGTTGACGCTTTGGATTCTGTTCAAGGGCTACCAAGTTGCGACTGGTCAATCGCGCGAGTCGGCCATGGAGTTGGTCGTCAAGTCGTTGCGGTCGGCGCTGATCATTGGTGTGGCCATGAGCATGGTGGCTGCGGCTCGGCCTGAAGGAATGAAAGGACTGTATTGGAGGCTGACCGATGGACTGAGCAGCGCGATCGTTTACACGGTGACCGGTAGCTCACAGAGTCCCTATGAGGCAATCGACGACAATCTGGCGATGATGCAGATCGCCATGACAAGTATCGATCAGATCGACAGTGCTGGTAATCCGGACATCGAGAAGGAGAAGGATCGCGCGAGGTTGTTCAGTGGGATCGGAATGGCTGGTCCTGGAATCGTGGGCGGCTCGTTGTTGTTGCTGAACAAGTTGGCAATGGCACTGTTCATCGGCTTTGGGCCATTGTTCATTCTTTGCCTGCTATTTGATGCCACAAAGTCATTGTTCCAAAAGTGGTTGACTTATGGGATCGGCACGGTGTTCTCCTTGGGGGTGCTTAGCTTCACGGTTGGCTTGGCGACGAAAGTCGTCGCTGTGGTAGGTGCCGCGTTCTTAGCGAAGTGGGCTGTGTCGGGTGGTGCAACTGAGGGCGTCGGCAGCATGTCATTGCAGCAGGGTGGTATCGGTTTGGTATTGAGTACCCTAATCATTACTGCGCCACCTATGGCGGCTGCATTTTTCCAGGGCACGCTCGGCCAATTCTCTCCTTACTCTGGCTTTGGTCAGGTCGGACGGGATCCTGCGTCTGGTAGGCCTCGCGCGCCGCAGTCACCTGGTGGCGAATCGGCGTTTCGAGGAGGAGATTTCAATTCGTCTCAGTCCGTCACTCCTAATCACTCCACAAGGCAGGTTCAGTTTTCTTCTGACGCTTCTGGTCAAACAGGTGCCGGTAGGTACAGGCCGCAGGACGTCGTTTGATAATATGTTTGGAGGTGATGTTTTGAAGGCGATAGTCTTTGCTTCTTGCTTACTGCTCAGTCCGATGGCCTTGGCGCAAACTGCCTGCCCGTCGGGAGTGGCTCCTGGCAGTCCTCAATGTGGCCCGAGCCCCGGAGGCGAGGATGGGTCTGCGCGGTTGACGGGAGAGTGGATCAAGACGTGGGGGGCTATCGCACGTGCGTCCAGCGGAGATGTCGGAAGCAGCACTGGAAGGTTTTCGGAATCGGATGCTGAGGCCGGTGCGTTGGAAAGGTGTGCTGGCCTCGGAAATTCGGACTGCAAGGTTGTTTTTACCTACAAAAACCAGTGTGTTGCCGTTGTCCAAGGTCCTGATGGAACTGGGGTGGGGAAAATAGTGAGTGGCGCGACCGTGAGCGCCGCGAAGAAAGAAGCGCTGCGTCGCTGTAAAGAGGCTTCAGGTTCTGAGTGCACAGTCATAGGGACGGATTGCTCTAAGCCCTACTTCAGGGAATATTGATTTTCTTTTTGCGGTGTTGGATTTAACGAGTCCTGTTCATGGTGGACGCGTTTTTTCAAGTGATCACTTTCGCCATGTGTGAATACGTATGCAGGCACCGCTGAAATTCCTGCATCAACGCTACTCTAGCGCAGCGTTTCGCGTGCCCGTCGCACGCGCGATCTCTGCCCGAAGGGGGGCGTTGCATGTCTCAGGCTCCATGGTGGCGCGGTGCCGTCATCTATCAGATCTATCCGCGTAGCTTCCTCGACGCCAATGGCGACGGTATCGGCGATTTGCCGGGCATCGTGCGCAAACTGGACTACATCGCGGCGTTGGGCGTGGATGCGATCTGGATCTCGCCGTTCTTCAAGTCGCCGATGGCCGATTTCGGCTACGACATCGCCGACTATCGTGAGGTCGATCCGCTGTTCGGTACCATGGCCGACTTCGATGCCCTGCTGGCCAAGGCGCATGCGCTGGGCCTGAAAGTGATGATCGACCAGGTGCTCAGTCACACCTCGGTGGAGCATGACTGGTTCAAGGAAAGCCGGCAGAGCCGCGACAACCCGAAGGCGGATTGGTATGTGTGGACCGATGCGCGTGAGGACGGGGCGCCGCCCAACAACTGGCTGTCGATCTTCGGTGGCGTGGCGTGGCAGTGGGAGCCGCGCCGCGGGCAGTACTATCTGCACAATTTCCTTGCCTCGCAGCCGGATCTGAACTTCCACAATCCGCAGGTGCAGCAGGCGACCTTGGACAACGTAGAGTTCTGGCTGGCGCGCGGTGTCGACGGCTTTCGCCTGGACGCGATCAATTTCTGCTTCCACGATCCGCAACTGCGCGACAACCCGCCCAAACCGCCGGAAAAGCGCGTCGGCCGCGGCTTCAGCCCGGACAATCCGTACGCGTTCCAGTACCACTACTACAACAACACGCAGGCGGAGAACCTGCCGTTCCTGCAGAAGCTGCGCAGCCTGCTCGACCGCTATCCGGGGACGGTAAGCCTGGGCGAGATCTCGTCGGAGGATTCGCTGGCGACCACGGCCGAATACACCCGCGCCGGGCACCTGCACATGGGCTACAGCTTCGAATTGCTGACCGACGATTTCAGCGCGGCCTACATCCGCGAGACGGTCTCGCGTCTGGAAGCGGCGATGACCGAAGGCTGGCCGTGCTGGGCGATTTCCAATCATGACGTGCAACGCGCGGTGACGCGTTGGGGGCAGGGTGCCGAGACGCCGGCCTTCGCGCGGCTGCTGATCGCGATGCTGTGTTCGCTGCGCGGCTCGGTCTGCGTCTACCAGGGCGAAGAGCTCGGCCTGGGCGAGGCAGAGGTGCCGTTCGAGGCGCTGCAGGACCCCTACGGCATCGCGTTCTGGCCGAACTTCAAGGGCCGCGATGGGTGCCGGACGCCGCTGCCATGGGATGCCAGCGAGCAAGCCGGTTTCAGCACCGGGACGCCTTGGTTGCCGATCGCGGCAGCGCATCGCGCACAATCGGTGGCGGCGCAGGAGGCCGACCCGCAGTCGGTCCTGCATGCGATTCGCCAGTTCCTGGCCTGGCGCAAGCGCCATCCGGCCTTGCGTGAGGGCGACATCGTCTTCCACGAGACGGCCGAGCCCGTGCTGATGTTCCAGCGTCGCCACGCCGCGCAGTGCTTGCTGCTGGCGTTCAATCTGTCCGCCGAGGCCGCCGACGTGGCGCTGCCCGAGGGCAGCTGGCAGGCGCTGCAGGTGCCGGGCGTGGTCGCGGGCTCGGTCGAAGAGCGCTTGCGTTTGCCCGGCTATGCGATGGTGTGCCTGCAGGGCGCATGAGCGGGACCAAATGATTCCTGCGACGGCAGCGTCGCATCCTGCTGTGTGGCTACGGCACTGCCGAGCTGTTGTTTTGGAAAGACAGTCCGGCGTGCATCGCGTCGGATAAGGCCTCATGCATACCACGGACGTGGGCGTTTGTTGGACGACAAGGATCGCTCTGGAAGTTCAGTGTCCGTAGTAAGCATGTTGCGGTGACCACGCCACGCCGTCTTCGCGGTTTGGCGTGCCCGGTAATCAGGGCACGCGTCGTCACCGACAATCACGCCGTCCTGGATCCAAGGCCAGCTCGGAGACTTGCCTTGTTGGCCCACACAACAGACTGCTGCGTCGCTGTCGCTCTTGCTGCCGGCTAGGCGACGCGGCCACGAATCCGCCGTCATCGCTGCGCTGGTGTCCATCGCGGCAATGTCACCATGTCTGCACGCCAGCCTTTGTGATCTGAAACGCCGCTTTTCCAGCGACGCCACCAGGACACGATCTCGCGGCCTCCTGGCTGAGACCCGTCGTTGGCGATGACGGTGCTGGCGTCGATCAGCTGCCGCAGTATCGATTCGGCGCGGATGCATCCTCCGTGGTGCGGTCGGGCCGACCAGTTCGGAGTTCAGCAATGAATGTCCGGGCATGGCGCTTTATGGCACGCAGAGGGCTTGGGCCATGCACTCCTGAAGTGCAGATTTTTTCCGCGAAGCGGCCATTCCGCGCGCTCGCGGCGTTTTGTCGGGATCTTCGCGGACGCGGCGAGATCTCCATCAGTTCACGCGCGATCGCTTTCTGTAGATCTTCTTGCAGGCGAAGGGGCTGGTGTGCGCTCTCCAGGCCGCTCGTCTTGATCCCGATCGGCAAACCAGATCGTCAACGCTGCTCGATCCTGATCTCATCGTTTTCTCGTCGGCCACCGCGGCATTTGACGCAACCGTCCGCGGCAACCGCCCCAACGAAAACGCCCGCCGGGTGCGCCGGCGGGCGTCGTCTGCAGCCTATACGCGGGACTCAGAACTTGTAGTTCACGCCCAGCATGTAGGTGCGTCCCCATTCGACGTACTCCAGCGGGCGATCCTTGGTGCCGGCGTAGGTGCGGTAGGGCGAGTTGGTCAGGTTGCTCGCCTGCAGCAGCAGGCTCAGCCCGGCCAGGCTGCTGCCATCGGCGAAGGTATAGCTGACCTGCGCGTCGGTGACGTTCTCGCCGACCACGTAGCGCAGCGTGCGGTTGCCGTTGAAGTTGCCGATCTCGCCGATGAAGTCCGAGCGCCGCCGCTGGCTGACGCGTGCCTCGAAGCCGTTGCGCTCGTAGTAGGCGGTGAAGTTGTACACCCGCTTGGACAGGCCGGGCAGGTCGATCGGCGCCGAGCCCACGCTGGAGGCGCTTTCGGGATCGACGATCTTGATGTCGCTGTCGTTGAACGTGGCACTGGCCTGGATGCCGAAGCCGCGCAGGCTGTCGGTGAACATGTCCAACGGCAGCGAGGCGGTCAGCTCGAGCCCGCGCAGAGTGCCGCCCTTGCCGTTCTGCGGCGAGGAGAAGGTACCGGTGGTCTGTACCGGCACGGTCATGTTGGGCGGGCGCACGTAGCTGGCGAGCAGGGCGGAGAAGTCGTAATCGTCGCGCGATTGCGTGTAGATGTAGCTCTTCAGGTCCTTGTAGAACACCGCGGCGGCCACGTAGGCCTTCTCGCCGAAGTACTTCTCGTACGACAGGTCCAGCGCGTTGGCGCGCCACGGGTCGAGCAGGGGATTGCCGCCGCTGCCGCCGGGCTTGCCGGTGGAGGTGTCCACGCCGAAGTCCAGGCCGGCGCGCATCTGGTCCACGCGCGGCCGCGCCACCTGCTTGGCCGCGGCGAAGCGCAGGGTCTGCTGGTGCGGGAACAGGAAGGCCAGGTTGAGGCTCGGCAGCCAGTCGTTGTAGGTCTTGCCGGCGTCGATCGGCAGCACATTCTGGCCGGCCGGACGGGACTGGTCGAAGTAGCTGGACTGCGAGCTCTGGTCGGCGTGCTGCAACTGCACGCCGATGTTGCCGCGCACGCCGACCTCGCCGATGTCGGTGTTGATGTTGGCGCGGAGCCAGGCCGTGGTGATCTTCTCCTGCACCGTCCACGACTTCGGAATCAGGTAGTCCAGATTGGTGACCGGGTTGAAGGTCATGTAGCGCGAGACCGCCGCCGGCACGTTCCAGGCCGGGATGGTGCCGATACCGGCGAAGCCGAGGTTGACCGGGTCGTACTGCAGGTCGCTGGCGATGCTGGTGTCGCCCTGCGCGCCGAGCAGGATGTTGCCTTCGGCCTGGGTCTTCTGCTTGCGCCGGTCGGCGTAGTTGACGCCCACGTCGATGTCCGAGAACCAGGTCAGCGCCTGCGGTGCCGGCAGCGTCGCCGCCAGGCGGCCGCCCTTCAGCCGGTCCTCGACCTCCGGCACCTTGCCGTAGCCGGAGCCGTAGATGGTGTTGGTCAGGAACAGGTTGTTCGGGTCGGAGTAGTCGCGGCCGGGGGTGATCTGCGAGAAGCCATTCGGCTTGACCACGAGACCGACCGTGTCCAGCTGCGGCATCGGCACCAGCTGCAGGTTGTTCTCCAGGTTCAGCTCCTTGCGGGTGGCCTTGGAGTAGTTCAGGTCGGCCATCAGGCGCACGCTGCCGAGGTTGAACTCGTTGTTCCAGCCGAATGCGTCGATCTTGTCCTTGCGCTTGTTGTACATGCCGCGCACCAACGGGTACACGCCGCTGGCGGTGCCGCCGGTGAAGCTGCCGCTGGCGTCGACCTGCGGATTGGTGATCAGCAGGCCGGGCGTGTAGCCGCCGTTGTAGTTGCTGAGATTGACCTCGAACTGATTGGCGGTGTCGATCTGCTCGGCTTCGGTATGGAATGCGTCGAAGGTGCTGGTCCAACTGCTGGACGGACGGAACTGCACGGTCGCCATCACGCCGTCGCGCTTGTTGTTGCCGGTGCGGCGCAGCGCCTTGATGCCGTCGGAGAAGTAGGTGCCAGGCGCCACGCCGGGACGGCTGCCGCTGTCAGTGTTCTGCGTGGTCCACGGCTCGTACAGGCCGACCTGGTTTTCCTGGATGGGCATGTCGCTGTGGGCATAGCCGATCGAGAAGCCCAGGGTGTTGTCCAGGAACTGGTCGATGTAGCTGGCGCTGAAGCGGTTGCCGAAGGCGTCGACGTTGGCGGCCTTGCCGAGCGAGCTCTTCTGCAGGCGGCCGCTGACGGCGATCACCCGGTCCGGAAAGCTCAGCGGACGCACGGTCTGCATGTCGATGGTGCCGGACAGGCCCTGGCCGACCAGGCCGGCGTCGGGCGTCTTGTACACGGTCACGCCGTTGACCAGCTCCGAAGGGTACTGATCGAACTCGACGCTGCGGTTGTCGCCGGTGCTGACCACTTCGCGACCGTTGAGCAGGGTGGTGGCGAAGTCGGGCGACAGGCCGCGCACGCTGATCACCTGGGCGCGGCCGGCGACGCGCTGCGCGGCCAGGCCTGGCAGGCGCCCGAGCGATTCGGCGATGCTCACGTCCGGCAGCTTGCCGATGTCCTCCGCCGAGATCGCTTCGACGATGGACGTCGAGTCCTGCTTGATCGCGATGGCGTTCTCGATGCCGCGGCGGATGCCGGTCACCTGGACCTTGTCCAGTTCGGTGACCGGATCCTTGGACGTGGTGGCGGTGGTATCGGACTGTGCAGCAGCCAGCATCGGCGTCATCGCGACGGCCAGCGCCAGCGTCAGCGCGTTGCGCTTGTGGTTCAACATTTTCCCCTCCCAGGCAATGTTGTCTTGCGAATGTCTGAACCGGCGAGGCGGCCGGATGTGCGTGTCGCGCAGCCGCAGGGCGGTGTCGCGATTGCGCTGTATGGTAGACACGCGGCTTCGTCGCGAACGTCCGCTGCATACGTATTCACTGGCCTGCATCGCATTGGAAGCGCTTTCAGGATCGCAATGTCGTGCGCGCGCCGCTACGCCGGTGCCGCGGCGAGCATGCGCGTGCTTCATGCAACTGACGTCGCCTGGCATGAACATTCGGGTGCTGCACTGAGAGTGATGCCAGGGAGTCCGCCGGCATGCGGACGTCGGGCGAGCTCGCAGATGGCGCGACATGGTTTGGCGGAAGCGGCGCGCCGCGCGCCGCTGACCTGCCGCGCACGATGGCGCGGCGCCGCAGAGGCGAGCGCCGTGATCCGGCATGGCGAGTGCATGCCTCCGCCGCTGTGCTGCCGGCGGTGCCGCGTGCCGCATGGTGGTGCGTCAGCGCGATGCTGCCGTGCCAGCGGAGGCTGGCGCCGGGTTCAGCGGGACGAAACGGATCGCCTGGCCGCCGCCGGGCGCCAGCTTCACCTGCAACTGATCGCGGCTGGTGACCACGCGCTGCTCGCGGACGAAGTCGAACGGATTGTGCTGGTAATCTGCGGCGTCGCCGTCGCGGTAGATCTCGGCGCGATAGCGCACGCCCGGTTCGAGGAAGCCCAGCGCGATCGGCAGCACGCGGCCGTGCTCGTCGGTGATGCTGCCGAGGAACCAGTCGCGGCTGTGGCGGTCCTTGCGCACGATGGTCACGTAATCGCCGATCTCGCCGTCGACCACGCGGCTGTCGTCCCAGTCCACCGCCACGTCCTCGATGAAGCGGAAGGCGTCGCGGTGCTGCAGGTAGTGCTCGGGCAGGTCGGCCGCCATCTGGATCGGGCTGTACAGGGTCACGTACAGTGCCAGTTGCCGCGCCAGCGTACTCGGAATCGCGCGTCCGCCGCGGCCCGTCAGGCTGAGGATGCCAGGGGTGTAGTCCATCGGCCCGGCCAGCATCCGCGTGAACACCAGGTTCACTTCGTGCTCCGGCGGGTTCGGCGGCTCGCCCCAGGCGTTGTACTCCATGCCGCGCGCGCCTTCGCGCGAGAGCCAGTTCGGGTAGGTGCGGCGCAGGCCGGTGTCCTTGATCGGTTCGTGGGCATTGATCGACAGGTGGCGCCTGGCCGCTTCCTGCACCACCTTGAGATGGTGGCGGGCCATGAACTGGCCGTCGTGCCATTCGCGCCACAGCGGGCCGCCGGCGGGATTGCGCCGGTCCACCTGTCCGTCGTCGCAGACGTAGCCGGTCTTAAAGGTGTCCACGCCCAAGCGCGCATACAGATCCAGCGCCGCATCGAGCTGATCTTCGTAGTGCTCCACCGCACAGCCGGTCTCGTGGTGGCCGATCAGGTGCACACCCTTCTTCGCCGCGTAGGCGCTGAGCGCATCGATGTCGAAGTCCGCGGTGGCACGGGTGAAGTCGAAGTCGTCGCCGTTGCCGACCCAGTTGCCGTCCCAGCCGGGGTTCCAGCCTTCGACCAGCACGCCACGAAAGCCGTGCGCTGCGGCGAAGTCGATGTAGCGGCGGGTGTTGGCGGTGGTGGCGGCATGTCTGGGGCCGCGCGCCCAGGTGTCCTGGTTCAGGTGCATCGACCACCACACGCCGATGTACTTGGCCGGGTGCACCCAGCTCACGTCGCCCAGCGCGTTGGGTTCGTTGAGGTTGAGGATCAGGTTGGAATCGACCAGGCCGCCGGCGGTGTCGCTGATCTGCAGCGTCCGCCACGGCGTGTCGAAGGGCAGGGACCGGCGCACCTTCCAGCCTTCCGCCGACGGCGACAGTTGCGCATGCAGGCGCTGGCCTTCGCCGCGGCGCAGCCACGTCCCGGCGTAGTCGACCAGGGCCGCCTCGTGGATGGCCAGGTGCAGGCCGTCCTGGCTGCGCAGGGTGAACGGCGTGTGCGCCAGCGGCACTTCGCGCAGCGGCGTGCGCCGGTACAGGTATTCGTAGTGGATGGGCGCGCCGGCGGGAATCCACCAGGCGGTCGCCTCGGGGACGATGTCGAACTCGGTGAGTTCTTCGTCGATGATCGCTTCCTGCATGCCGGCCTGTTGCGGAAAGCTGTAGCGGAAGCCGAGCCCGTCGTCGTAGACGCGGAACACCACCGCGAAGCGGCGCTGGCGGCCGCCGCGCTGGCCCAGCTTCACGCGCAGTTCGTTGTAGTGGTTGCGCACGTAGCGGCGCTCGCCCCAGGGCTGCTCCCAGGTTTCGTCGACGCTGCGGCTGCGCTGGTCCAGCAGCGCGAGGTCGCGATCCAGGCTGCCGTCGCGCAACTGGAAGCCGAGCCGCGATTCGCCGATCACCGGCTCGCCCAGGCGCTGCACGCGATAGCTGGGGCGGCCGTCGTCCAACTGCAGGGAGACGCGCAGGATCTTGCCCGGCGAGTCCACGCGGGCCACCGTCTGCGGCGCGGCGTGCAGGCATGGCGCAACGCACCACAACACGCTCGCCAGCAACGACGGCAGACGCAGGCGCGACAGGACGTCAAACAGCGGCATCTCCTCTCCCAGGGCGACCGTGGCATCGCAACGACTATAGCGAGGCGGTCCGCGGCCGCCGTGGTCCATACGATGAATACGTATGCAACTGCACGCGCCGCGGTGCCGCCCGTCTACCATGTCCGCAGCGCCCCGCGATGCGGAGGCGGCGACCGCAGCGCCGGCATGCCGGCCTGCGCTTCCACCATGCAGGCAAAGAGGGAGGGAGGTCGATCGGTGCGAGCCGGTCTGCCGCTTCGATGCTGAAGATGATTTGCTTGGCCGCCACCTTGGGTGCTGCGGCGTCGGCGTCTGCTGGACAGGCGTCATTGCAGTGGCGTGGCCAGACCGCGCAGGCCGAGGCCACTGCCGACGGCGGTTTCGTGCTGCACGCGGCCCAAGGCACGCGCACGGTGCCGGCGCAGCCGTTGCGCAGCGAGACCGATAGCCTGTTGTTCGATGCGCTGTTCGCGCTGGCGCAACAGGAACTGCGCGACGACCAGGTCCAGGCGATCCGCGATCCGGCGTTCGATCACGGCAAGCCGTTGCCATGCGATTGCTACCAGACCGGCGAGCGTTGGCCCTACGTGTGGACCCGCGATGTCAGCTATGCCGCGGACCTGGCCCTGGCGCGGCTGGATCCCGAGCGCACGCGCCGCTCGCTGCGCTTCAAGCTGTCGCCGATGCGCGGCACCGACGCGCTGCCGGGGCTGTTCGTGGCGCAGGACACCGGCTCCGGCGGCAGCTGGCCGGTGAGCAGCGACCGGGTGGTGTGGTTCCTGGCCGCGCGCCACCTGCTGGACGATCCAGCCTTCGCCGCCGACACCCGCGCCGCGCTCACGGCCACGCTGGCCCAGGATCGCGCGTTCGCGTTCGACCCGCGCATCGGCCTGTACCGCGGCGAGACCTCGTTCCTGGACTGGCGCGAGCAGACCTATCCGGCCTGGACCCGCGAGGATGTCGGCTTCATCGCCAGTTCCTTCGCGCTGTCCACCAACGTGCTGCATTACCAGGCGCTGCGCCTGGGCGAGCGCCTGGCCCGGGAGCAGGGCGACATGCAGGCGGCCGCGCGCTATGCCGATTGGGCCGATGCACTGCGCCAGGCGATCGCGCAGCGTTTCTGGCGCGAGGACCGCGGCACCTACGTCGGCTACATCGGCACGGCCGAGCATCCGGTGCGCTACGAACGCTACGACCTGCTGGGCCTGTCGCTGGCGGTGCTGGCCGACGTGCTGCCGGCCGCGCGCGCGCGCCAGGCGCTGGCCCGCTATCCGGCGGTGGAGGCGGGCAGCCCGGTGGTGTGGCCGCAGCAGCGCGAGGTGCCGATCTACCACAACCGGGCGATCTGGCCGTTCGTAAGCGCCTACGCGCTGCGTGCGGCGCGGCACACCGACGACAGCGCGCGCATCGACCTGGAAGTTCGCTCGCTGCTGCGCGGCGCCGCGCTGGCCGGCTCGAACATGGAGAACTACGAGTTCCTGAGCCAGGCCGTGCATGTCGACGACGGTCCGCTCAGCGGCCCGGTGGTCAATTCGCCGCGGCAGCTGTGGTCGGTGGCCGGCTACCTGGCGATGGTGATCGAGGGCGTGTTCGGCGTGGAGGACGACGGCCGCGTGTTGCCCAAGTTGCCGACCAGCCTGGTGCCCATGCTGTTCGGCGAGCGCCAGGAGATTGCGTTGCAGCTGAAGGACCGCCGGATCGTGCTGCGCCGGCCGATGCAGCTGCAGGGCGACCTGCTGGTCGCCGGCAAGACCCACAGCCAGAACGGCGTCATCACCATCGACTTGGTGGCACGCCACAGCGGAAGTGCGCCCTTGCAGATGCTGACGGCAGAAGACGCCTTCGCACCGCTGGCGCCGCCGGCACCGCAGGTGCGACGCGAGACCGGGGGCTGGCGGGTGCAGGCGGCTGCGGACTCGGTGTTGTACGTCGATGGGCAGGCACGCGAGGGCAGCGCCGACGGCGCGCTGCTGCCGCTGACCGAGCGCGTGCAATGCCTGAGCCTGACCCGGCAAGTGGGGCGCTGGGAATCGCTGCATAGCCCCACCGTCTGCGTCGGTGATGTTGCGCGCGTGGACGGTCCCGACGACTGGACGTGGACGGCGCCACGCGACGGCGCGTATCGGCTTGGCCTGCGTTACGTCAATGCGCATGGTCCGATCAACACCGGTGTCACCGCCGCGGTCAAACGCTTGCAGGTGCAATGCGGCGACGCGCCAGCGCAATCGCAACCCCTGGTGATGCCGCACAGCGTCGGCGAGCAGACCTCCACGACGGCGCTGTTCGAGCTGCAGGCCGGGCAACGTTGCGTCGCGCGGCTGCTGCCGGCGGCAAACATGAGCGCATTGCAGCACTTCGCGCGCTACACCGGTGGCCAGGGCGGCGCCGATGGCGTGGTCAATGCCGCCGATGTCGCCGCGCTGCTGATCGCGCCGGCCGGCCCGATCGAGGAGCGACCATGAGCACCGTGCCACGCGCCAAGCCGGCGCTGTCGTTCTGGCAGATCTGGAACATGTGCTTCGGCTTCCTCGGCATCCAGTTCGGCTTCGCGCTGCAGAACGCCAATGCCAGCCGCATCTTCCAGACCCTGGGCGCGGACATGGAGCAGGTGCCGGGATTGTGGATCGCCGCACCGTTGACCGGCCTGATCGTGCAGCCGATCGTCGGCTACCTGTCCGACCGCACCTGGAACCGCTTCGGCCGGCGTCGCCCGTACTTCATGGTCGGCGCGCTGTTCACCACGTTGGCCCTGCTGGTGATGCCGAACTCGCCGGCGCTCTGGGTGGCGGCCGGCACGCTGTGGGTGCTGGACGCCTCGATCAACATCTCGATGGAGCCGTTCCGCGCCTTCGTCGGCGACCAGTTGCCGACGCGCCAGCGCGCCGCCGGCTACGCCATGCAGAGCTTCTTCATCGGCGTCGGCGCAGTGGTGGCGAGCATGCTGCCGTGGCTGCTGGCGCACTGGGGCGTCAGCAATACCGCGGGGCCCGGAGAGGTGCCGGCGACGGTGCGCTACGCGTTCTATGTCGGCGGCGCGGTGCTGTTCCTGTCCATCGGCTGGACCGTGCTGCGCACCCGCGAGTATCCGCCCGAAGATCTGCATGGCAGCGCCGTCGTCACCGCAGATGCAGCGGTGCAACCGCGCCGTGTCGATGGCGCCGCTGCGCTGTGGTGCGCGGTGGGCATCGCCGGCGCGGCGGCCATCGCCTGGTGCCGCGGCGACCGCATGCTGTACGTGCTGGCCGGCCTGTGCATCGCTTACGGCGTGCTGCAGGGCGTCGCGCCGCGCCTGCGTCGCGGACACATGCTGGCGGCGATCGTCTGCGATCTGCAGACCATGCCGCGGGCGATGCGGCGCCTGGCCGGGGTGCAGTTCTTCTCCTGGTTCGCGTTGTTCGCGATGTGGATCAACACCACCGCCGCCGTCACCCAGACCCACTACGGTACCCAGGACGTCACCTCGGCCGCCTACAACGAGGGCGCCAACTGGGTCGGCGTGCTGTTCGCCGCCTACAACGGCTTCGCCGCACTGGCTGCGATCGCCATTCCGCTGCTGGTGCGCGCCTGCGGGCTGCGCATGAGCCATCTGCTGAACCTGTGCCTGGGCGCGGCCGGCCTGCTGTCGTTCCTGTGGATCCGCGATCCGCAGTGGCTGCTGCTGTCGATGGTCGGGGTGGGCTTCGCCTGGGCCTCGATCCTGTCGCTGCCCTACGCGCTGCTGTCGGACAGCGTGCCGGCGGCGAAGATGGGCGTGTACATGGGCATCTTCAATTTCTTCATCGTGATCCCGCAGTTGGTCGCGGTCAGCGTGCTGGGCTTCGTGCTCACGCACTGGCTCGATGGCCGGCCGCTGTACGCGCTGGCGATCGGCGGCGGCAGCCTGCTGGTGGCGGCGCTGTGCGTGCTGTGGGTGCCGTCGGATTCGGGAGCGAACGCATGATCGATCGGATGTCGCTGTTGGCGCTGGCCCTGCTGGGCGCCTGCGCTGGGTCGGCGCAGGCCCAGGCGCCGGCGCAGGAAGAGTTCTACGGCACGCTGGAGCCGTTCGCCAGCGAGGCGGTGTACTTCGTGGTCACCGATCGCTTCGTCAACGGCGATCCCGGCAACGATCACCGCGACCAGGGCGGCGCGCATCGCACCTTCGACATCCCGATCCCGGCGCCGCCGGGCGAGAGCGACAACATCGGCTACCTCGGCGGCGACTTCAAGGGCGTGGTCGACAACGCCGGCTACATCCGCGACCTGGGCTTCGGCGCGGTGTGGATCACGCCGATCGTCGACAACCCGGACGAGGCCTTCACCGGCGGCAAGCCGATCACCTGGGGCAGCTCGCTGAGCGACCGTGGCAAGACCGGTTACCACGGCTACTGGGGCGTCAATTTCTACAAGCTCGACGAGCATCTGCCGAGCCCGGGCCTGGATTTCGCCGGCTTCACCCAGGCCATGCACGCGCAGCAGCTGAAGGTGGTGCTGGACATTGTCGGCAATCACGGCTCGCCGGCCTGGACCATGCCCAAGCGGCAGCCGATGTTCGGCCAGGTCTTCGACCGCGACGGCAAACTGATCGCCGATCACCAGAACCTGCCGCCGTCCAAGCTGGACCCGGCGCACAATCCGCTGCACGCGTTCTACAACACCGGCGGCAACCTGGCGCAGTTGTCCGATTTCAACGAGCGCAACCCGGCGGTGATGGAGTATCTGGTCGGCGCCTATTCGCAGTGGCTGGGGCAGGGCGCCGATGCGTTCCGCATCGACACCATCGGCTGGATGCCCGACAGCTTCTGGCACGAGTTCGTGCGCCGCATCCGCGCGCAGCGCCCCGGCATGTTCATGTTCGGCGAGGACTTCGACTACAACGCGCACAAGATCGCCAGCCACACCTGGGCCAGCAACGCGGGCGTCAGCGTGCTGGATTTCCCGCTCAAGCAGGCACTGGCGGCGACGTTCGGCCATGCCCAGCGCGGCTACGAGACGCTGCAGCCGGCGCTGTATCTGGAACGCGGCCCGTACGCCAATCCGTACGAGCTGATGACCTTCTACGACAACCACGACATGGCGCGGCTGGACGCCAGCGACGCCGGCTTCATCGACGCGCACAACTGGCTGTTCACCGCGCGCGGCATCCCGGTGATCTACTACGGCTCGGAGACCGGCTTCATGCGCGGGCGCGCCGAGCATGCCGGCAACCGCAACTACTTCGGCCAGGAGCGGGTGAACGCGGCGCCGAGCAGTCCGATCTTCACGCCGCTGCGACGCATCGCCACGCTGCGCCAGCGCAGCCCGGCGCTGCAGCGCGGCCTGCAGCTCAATCTGCAGCTGTCCGGCGACGAGGCGGTGTTCTACCGGGTGTTCCAGCATGCGGGCAGCACTCAGACCGCGCTGGTGCTGCTGAACAAGAGCGACGCGCCGCGCACGCTGGAAGTGCGCCGCTATCTGCAGCCCGGCACCTGGCACGACGGCTTCGACGGCAGCGCCACCGAGGTGACCGATGCGCTGCGCGCCGAGGTGCCGGCACATGGCGTGCGCGTGTTCCTGTCCGATGCGCCGATCGTGCGCCCGGACCTGCGCGCGCGGCTGCGCTGGCTGATGGCGGCCAAGGACGGCGTCGCGCCGACGCCGTAAACGCGGTGCTGCCGGTCGGCGTCAGCGCCGGCCGTCGGCGCGTCGGCGCCCAAGCAGGGCTCAGTTGCGCAGCAGCGACGAGCCGCGCAGCGCCAGCGTCACCGGCAGGGTGCGGCTGCTCACCGGCTGCCCGGCGATCTGCGCCAGCAGGGTGTCCACCAGCACCGCGCCGGCCAGCTTGGTGTCTTGCTGCACCGTCGACAGCGCCGGATCGACGCTGGCCGCCACCGGGATATCGTCGAAGCCGGCCAGGGCCACGTCCTCGGGCACGCGCAGGCCGTGCTCGCGCAAGGCCTTCAGCGCGCCGATGGCGATCAGGTCGCTGGCGGCAAAGAGCGCATCGAAGCGCTCGCCTCGGCCGAGCAGGGCCAGCGCCGCCTCGTAGCCGGACTGCTCGGTGGTGATCGCATCGACCTGTAGCGCCGGCGTGGCCTCGGCGCCGGCCGCGCGCAGCGCCTGCAGGTGGCCGCGGTAGCGTTCCAGGAATTCGGGGTAATGGTTGGAGGCGTCGCCGAGGAAGGCGATGCGGCGGCGGCCCTGCGCCAGCAGGTGCGCGGTGATGTCGTGGCCGCCCTGGAAGTTGTCGCTGCCGATCGACACCCCCGGCTGCCCGGGCAGCACCGCACCCCAGCGCACGAAGTGCGTGCCCTGGTCGACCAGGTGCTGCAGCCGTTGCTGCGCCTGCAGGTAGTCGCCATAGCCGAGCAGGATCAGCCCGTCGGCCTTCTGGCTGTCGCCATAGTCGGCACGCCAGTTGTCCGACAACTGCTGGAACGACACCAGCAGGTCGTAACCATGGCGGGCGCAGGCGCGGGTGATCGAGCCCAGCATCGAGTGGAAGAACGGGTTGATCAGCGAGTCGTCGGTGGTCGGGTCTTCGAAGAACAGCAGCGCCAGGGTGCCGGCATTGCGCAGGCGCAGGCTGGAGGCGTGCTTGTCGACCTTGTAGTTCAGCTCGCGCGCGATCGCCAGGATCTTGCGCCGGGTCTGCTCGTTGACCGCCGGACTGCCGCGCAGCGCGCGCGAGACCGTGGGTTGCGACACGCCTGCCAGATAGGCGATGTCCAGCGATGTGGCCTTGCCTTTGATGACGGCGCGTCCGGGTGCGGGGAAAACGTCGGCGAAGCATGCCATGGCGGCTGTCGTAGCTCTTGCTGCGCTGCAGCGAGGATGGCGGCAGCGCCTCGTCTTCGAGGGCCTTACGTGGTTACCAAAAGGTATCGTTTTGAGAAAGAGTGGTTTACCATTTTCCCAATAACCTGATCCGGACATGGGTGGCCCGCGGCAACGCCGGCCGAGCGTGCGACATGAGCACTACCACCGCCCTCGCTTGAGTTCCCGCCCAAGGCTGTCCGAGCAGGCGCCCTTGTGGCGCCTTCTTTCTGTCCCGCGCCCAGACTGGCCTGCCGCCGAGGTGGCGCGGACGCCATCCCCCCAGTTTCCCTTTCCGCCGACTCCCATGATCACGATCACGCTCCCCGACGGCAGCCGCCGCGAATTCGAACACCCCGTCAGCCCCATGGACGTGGCCCAGTCCATCGGCCCCGGCCTGGCCAAGGCGACCATCGCCGGCCAGGTCGACGGCCGCCTGGTCGACGCCTGCGACCTCATCGACCACGACGCCAGTCTGCGCCTGATCACCGCCAAGGACGCCGAGGGCGTGGAGATCATCCGCCACTCCTGCGCGCACCTGGTCGGTCACGCGGTCAAGCAGCTGTATCCCGAGGTCAAGATGGTGATCGGCCCGGTCATTGCCGAAGGCTTCTACTACGACATCTACAGCGAGCGCCCGTTCACCCCCGAGGACATGGCGGCGATCGAGAAGCGCATGCAGGAGCTGATCGCGCAGGACTACGACGTGATCAAGAAGGTCACCCCGCGCGCCGAGGTCATCGAGCTGTTCAAGCAGCGCGGCGAGGACTACAAGCTGCGCCTGATCGAGGACATGCCCGACGACGTCACCGCGATGGGCCTGTACTACCATCAGGAATACGTGGACATGTGCCGCGGCCCGCACGTGCCGAACACGCGCTTCCTCAAGGCCTTCAAGCTGACCCGCATCTCCGGCGCCTACTGGCGCGGCGACGCCAAGAACGAGCAGCTGCAGCGCATCTACGGCACCGCCTGGGCCGACAAGAAGCAGCTCGAGGCCTACATCCTGCGCATGGAGGAGGCCGACAAGCGCGACCATCGCAAGATCGGCAAGCAGCAGGACCTGTTCCACCTGCAGGAAGAGGGCCCGGGCCTGGTGTTCTGGCACCCCAAGGGCTGGTCGATCTGGCAGGTGGTCGAGCAGTACATGCGCAAGGTCTACCGTGACAGCGGCTACGGCGAGGTGCGCTGCCCGCAGATCCTGGACGTGTCGCTGTGGCAGAAGTCCGGCCACTGGGACAACTACCAGGACAACATGTTCTTCACCGAGTCGGAGAAGCGCACCTACGCGGTCAAGCCGATGAACTGCCCCGGCCACGTGCAGGTGTTCAACCAGGGCCTGCACAGCTACCGCGACCTGCCGATCCGCTACGGCGAGTTCGGCGCCTGCCACCGCAACGAGCCGTCCGGCGCGCTGCACGGCATCCTGCGCGTGCGCGGCTTCACCCAGGACGACGGCCACATCTTCTGCACCGAGCAGCAGATCGAGGCCGAGGTCACCGCCTTCCACCAGCAGGCGCTGAAGGTGTACGGCGACTTCGGCTTCGACGACATCCAGATCAAGATCGCCTTGCGCCCGGAAAAGCGCCTCGGCGACGACGCCACCTGGGACAAGGCCGAGGCCGCCCTGCGCGCCGCGCTCGGCGCCTGCGGGGTGGAGTGGCAGGAACTGCCGGGCGAGGGCGCCTTCTACGGCCCGAAGATCGAGTACCACCTGAAGGACGCGATCGGCCGCACCTGGCAGCTCGGCACCATGCAGGTGGATTTCATGATGCCCGGCCGCCTCGGCGCCGAATACGTGGACGAGCACAGCCAGAAGAAGCATCCGGTCATGCTGCACCGGGCCATCGTCGGGTCGATGGAGCGGTTCATCGGCATCCTGATCGAGCACCACGCCGGCATGTTCCCGGCCTGGCTGGCGCCGGTGCAGGCCGTGGTCATGAACATCACGGACGCGCAGGCAGACTATGTAGACAACGTGCGGAAACTCCTTGCAAATCAAGGCTTCCGCATCGAGGCCGATTTGCGGAACGAAAAAATCGGTTATAAGATTCGCGAACACACGCTGCAGCGGGTGCCGTACCTGTTGGTCGCGGGCGACCGCGAGACGGAAAACGGCGCGATTGCGGTCCGTACGCGATCGGGGGAGGATCTGGGCACCATGTCGGTCGCCGCCTTCGCCGAACGGCTGCGCGCCGAGCAGTTGGCGTGACACCACCCTGGTGCGGACGGAGCCTCCGTCCGCGCCAGTCCGATTCCCCTGGGAGATTGCAACATCAGTACCCCTGACAACAAACAGAACCGCAAGAACCAAGAGATCCGCGTGCCGCGCGTGCGCGTGATCGGCGCGGACGGCGAGATGGTCGGCGTGTTGACCCGCGACGAAGCGCTGGCGCTGGCCGAAGAGGATGGACTCGATCTGGTCGAGATCCAGCCGCAGGCCGATCCGCCGGTCTGCAAGATCATGGACTTCGGTAAGTTCAAGTTCGAGCAGCAGAAAAAGGCCAACGAAGCCAAGAAGAAGACCAAGCAGGTCGAGATCAAGGAAATCAAGTTCCGTCCGGTCACCGACGAAGGCGATTACCAGATCAAGCTGCGCAACATGCGCCGTTTCATCGAGGAAGGCGACAAGGTCAAGGTCAACATCCGCTTCCGCGGTCGCGAGATGAGCCATCAGGAGCTCGGTCGCGAAATGGCCGCGCGGATCGAGGCCGATCTGGGCGAAGACATCGTCATCGAATCGCGTCCGCGCCTGGAAGGCCGGCAGATGGTGATGATGATCGCGCCGAAGAAGCGCTGATCCGCCGCCGCAGCACGGGATCGCGCCCCGCCAACGGCAGGCGCGCGGTTCTCGGGTCTCTGTGGCCAGCTTCTTCTTGACGTTCCGGGCGTAGCGCGGCTGCGCCGTTGCGGCGTGCTCGTGCGCCGCGCAGCCTGCGCGAATCCCGAATCCCGAATCCCGAATCCCGGCGCGCAAGCGCCCGTCGAACTGCATGATTTGCAAGGCATTCCAAGTCCTGGCATAATGCGCGGCCCAGTTCATCGGGTTTGCCGCTCCGGCGGCAATAGGACCCGCCCGGATCCTCAGTGGATCAAGGGCTTACAAGCAGGTAAGGGCACGGACGGAAAGTGTGGCGCAGCCACCGCCCTGACCAGTGACAAAACACCATCAAGGACATTGCAATGCCCAAGATCAAGACCAACCGGGCGGCGGCCAAGCGTTTCCGCAAGACCGCCTCCGGCAAGTACAAGGCTGGTCACGCCAACCGTAGCCACATCCTCACCAAGAAAGCGACCAAGCGGAAGCGCAACCTGCGGCAGACGAACCACGTCCGTGCCGAGGACGCAGGCCGTCTGGACCGTATGCTTCCCTACCTCTGAGGACTGAACCATGGCTCGAGTCAAGCGTGGCGTCCAGGCGCGCCGCCGTCACAAGAAAGTTCTGAACCTCGCCAAGGGCTACTACAACGCCCGTCGCAAGGTCTTCCGCGTCGCCAAGCAGGCGGTGATCAAGGCGCAGCAGTACGCCTACATCGGCCGCAAGCAGAAGAAGCGCAATTTCCGTTCGCTGTGGATCACCCGCATCAACGCGGCGGCCCGCATCAACGGCATGAGCTACAGCCGCTTCATGAACGGCCTGCTCAAGGCCGGCATCACCCTCGACCGCAAGGTGCTGGCGGACATCGCCGTGCACGACGCGCAGGGCTTTGCCGCCCTGGCGGAGAAGGCGAAGGGCGCGCTGGCGGCATAAGTTTGCGAATCCCTGCAGAAACCCGCGCGTCCGCGTGCGGGGTTTCGGCGGGAGCCATCGCAGGCATGCAGGGGAAGGGCGCAAGTCCTTCCCCTTTTGCGTTTTTGGGCGTCCCGATGCGGGGTGCCTGCCGGGTAGGTGAGGTCCCGCATCGGCGGGACACGGTGGCCACGGTTCGGCCGGAGCAGTGAGGCGCGAGTGCAATGAGTGAGATCGATTCCCTGAGCGGGCAGGCGCTGGCGGACATCGCCGCGGCGCAGAGTCCGGAGGCGCTGGAGCAACTGCGGGTCGCGCTGCTCGGCAAGAGCGGCAGCATCACCGCCCAGCTCAAGCAGCTCGGCGCGCTGGCGCCGGAGCAGCGCAAGCTGGCCGGCGAGGCGATCAACCGCGCGCGCGACACGGTGTCCGCCGCGCTGGCCGAGCGCCGCACGCTGCTGGAAACCGCGGCGCTGGACGCGCGCCTGGCCGCCGAGCGCATCGACGTGACCCTGCCGGGCCGGCGCGGCGAACGCGGCGGGCTGCATCCGGTCACCCGTACCCTGGAGCGCATCACCGAGATCTTCGCGCGGCTGGGCTACGAACTGTCCGACGGCCCCGAGATCGAGGACGACTGGCACAACTTCGAGGCGTTGAATTTCCCGCCGCACCACCCGGCGCGGGCGATGCACGACACCTTCTATTTCGGCGACGGCCGCCTGCTGCGCACCCACACCTCGGGCGTGCAGGTGCGCTACATGGGCGAGCATGCGCCGCCGCTGCGCATGATCGCCGCGGGCAAGGTCTACCGCAGCGACAGCGACCAGACCCATTCGCCGATGTTCCATCAGGTCGAAGGCCTGCTGGTCGACGAGCACGCGACCTTCGCCGACCTCAAGGGCACCCTGGCCGAGTTCGTGCGCGCGTTCTTCGAGCGCGATTTCCAGATGCGCTTCCGTCCCAGCTACTTCCCCTTCGTCGAGCCGGGCGCCGAGGTCGACATCGCCTGGCAGCAGCCCGACGGCAGCACCCGCTGGCTGGAAGTGCTCGGCTGCGGCATGGTGCACCCGAACGTGCTGCGCAACGTCGGCATCGACCCCGAGCGCTACACCGGCTTCGCCTTCGGCATGGGCGTGGAGCGCTTCGCGATGCTGCGCTACGGCGTCAACGACCTGCGTGCCTTCTTCGAGAACGACGTGCGGTTCCTGCGGCAGTTTGCTTGAGGCTGGGAGTCGGGAAACGGGAATCGGGAATGGGCAAAGCAACGCAAAGGCTCGTTTCCCCTCTCCGTTTCCGTCCCAGTAGACCGCGTCTTCGATTCCCCATTCTCCATTCCCGATTCCCGGCCCTTCCATGAAATTCAGCGAAAACTGGCTGCGCAGCCACGTTCCGACCCAGGCCACGCGTGAGCAGCTCACCGCGACCCTGACCGCCATCGGCCTGGAGGTCGAGGAGGTCGTGCCGCTCGGCGACGGCCTGCAGCAGGTGGTGGTGGCGCGGATCGTCGAGGCCGCGCCGCATCCCGAGGCCGACCGGCTGCAGGTGTGCCGGGTCGATGCCGGGCAGGGCGAATTGCTGCAGATCGTCTGCGGCGCGCCCAATGCGCGCGCGGGCCTGGTTGCGCCGCTGGCGCTGGTCGGTGCGCAGGTCGGCGGCATCGCGATCAAGCCGGCCAAGCTGCGCGGCGTCGCGTCCAACGGCATGCTGTGCTCGGCCAAGGAGCTGGGCCTGGACAGCGACGCGTCCGGCCTGTTCGAACTGCCCGACGATGCGCCGATCGGCCAGGCGCTGATCGAGTATCTGGGCCTGCCCGACGCCAGCATCGAGATCAAGCTCACGCCCAACCGCGCCGACTGCTTCGGCGTGCGCGGCATCGCCTACGACGTGGCCGCGGCCTGCGGCAGCGACGTGCTGCCGCTGGCGGTGACGCCGGCGGCGGTGAGCAGCGAGCGCGCGCTGGCGGTGACGCTGGATGCGGGCGCCGATGCGCCGCGTTATTGCGGCCGCGTGGTCGAGGACCTGGATCCGGCGGCGAAGACGCCGCTGTGGATGGCCGAACGCCTGCGCCGTAGCGGCGTGCGTCCGCTGTCGCTGCTGGTGGACATCACCCAGTACGTGATGCTGGAACTGGGCCAGCCGATGCATGCCTTCGACCTGGACACCTTGCAGGGCCCGGTCGGCGTGCGCCACGCGCGCGACGGCGAGACCCTGACCCTGCTCGATGGCCGCGAGGCCGTGCTGGATCCGGCGTTCCTGCTGATCACCGATGCCGATCGGCCGGTGGCGCTGGCAGGCCTGATGGGCGGCCACGCCACCCGCGTGACCGAGACCACCTGCCACGTGTTCCTGGAGGCCGCGCATTTCGCGCCGGCCGCGATCATGGGCCGCGGGCGCAAGCTCGGCCTGCACACCGATGCCGGTCACCGCTTCGAGCGCGGCGTGGATCCGGCGCTGCCGCGGCAGGCGCTGGAGCTGGCCACGCGGCTGGTGCTGGAGCTGGCCGGCGGGCGCGCCGGCCCGGTGGTCGAGGCCGCCTTGCCCGAATTCCTGCCGGCACCGGCACCGATCGCGCTGCGCCGCGCGCGCATCCTGCGCGTGCTCGGCATCGAGATCGCCGACGCCGACGTCGAGCGCATCCTGCGCGCGCTGGGCATGGACGTGGTCGCCTCGGCCGACGGCTGGCAGGTCACCGCGCCGAGCCGCCGCTTCGACATCGCCATCGAAGAGGATCTGATCGAGGAGCTGGCGCGCATCCACGGCTACGACCGCCTGCCGACCACCTTGCCCGGCGGCGCCACGCGCATCGCCATGGACAGCGAGACCCAGCTGGACGAGCGCAGCGTGCGTCGCCAGTTGCTGGCGCGCGATCTGCTGGAAACCATCAACTACGCCTTCGTCGATGCTGCGCTGCTGGACCAGTGGGGCCTGCACGACGGGCGCGTGGCCCTGGCCAATCCGCTCAGCGCCGAACTGGCGGTGATGCGTCCGTCGCTGCTGCCTGGGCTGGTCGCCGCGCTGGGCCGCAACGCCGCGCGCCAGGCCGGGCGCGTGCGCCTGTTCGAGCTTGGCAAGGTGTTCGCCGCGGCGGCGGAAGCCGGCGCCGCGCCGACCGAAACCCAGCGGGTGGCGGCGGCGGTGTGCGGCGATGCCGACGCCCTGCAATGGGGCCTGCCGGCGCGCAAGGTCGATTTCCACGACCTCAAGGGCGACCTGGAAGCCTTGGCCGCGGCCTCCGGCGCACGCCTGGACTACCGGCCGTCGGCGCACCCGTTCGCGCATCCGACCCGGTCGGCCGACGTGTATCGCGACGACGTGCGGATCGGCTGGATCGGCCAACTGCACCCGCGGCTGCTGCAGGCGATGCAGATCGACGTCGATGTGCTGGCGTTCGAGCTGGACCTGGCGCCGCTGGCCGCGCGTGCCCTGCCGCGCGCCGCCGAGCTGTCGCGGTTCCCGTCGGTGCGTCGCGACCTGGCCTTCGTGGTGCCGGACGCGGTGAGTTGGGCGGCGCTGGCGCGCAGCGTGCGCGCGGCGGTGGGGCCCTTGCTGCGCGAGGTCGTGCTGTTCGACCGCTACGTCGGCGCGGGGGTCGAGGCTGGTTGCAAGAGTCTCGCTATGGGCTTGATTTTGCAGGACAACACGCGCACTCTGACGGACCGCGATGTGGAGGCGGTGGTCGCCGATGCGGTGGCCGCGCTGGCGCGGGAACACGACGCGCGGATGCGTGGTTGAGAAGCACAGGGGATAGCAGGGCGATGCCTTCGTGGTGCCGGACGCGGTGAGTTGGGCGGCGCTGGCGCGCAGCGTGCGCGCGGCGGTGGGGCCCTTGCTGCGCGAGGTCGTGCTGTTCGACCGCTACGTCGGCGCGGGGGTCGAGGCTGGTTGCAAGAGTCTCGCTATGGGCTTGATTTTGCAGGACAACACGCGCACTCTGACGGACCGCGATGTGGAGGCGGTGGTCGCCGATGCGGTGGCCGCGCTGGCGCGGGAACACGACGCGCGGATGCGTGGTTGAGAAGCACAGGGGATAGCAGGGCGATGGCGTTGACCAAAGCGGAAATGGCCGAGCGGTTGTTCGACGAAGTCGGGCTGAACAAGCGCGAGGCCAAGGAATTCGTCGATGCGTTCTTCGACGTGCTGCGCGATGCGCTCGAGCAGGGGCGGCAGGTGAAGCTGTCCGGTTTCGGCAACTTCGACCTGCGCCGCAAGAACCAACGACCCGGCCGCAATCCCAAGACCGGCGAAGAGATCCCGATTTCGGCGCGGACGGTGGTGACCTTCCGCCCCGGACAGAAGCTCAAGGAGCGAGTGGAGGCTTATGCTGGACCCGGGCAGTAACCGCGAACTTCCGCCGATTCCGGCCAAGCGCTACTTCACCATCGGTGAGGTCAGCGAGCTGTGCGACGTCAAGCCGCATGTGCTGCGCTATTGGGAGACCGAATTCCCCAGCCTGGAACCGGTCAAGCGGCGCGGCAACCGGCGCTACTACCAGCGCCACGACGTGCTGATGGTGCGGCAGATCCGCAGCCTGCTGTACGAACAGGGCTACACCATCGGCGGCGCGCGCCTGCGCCTGGAAGGCGAGGGTGCCCGCCAGGAATCGGCGCTGAGCAACCAGATCATCAAGCAGGTGCGGCAGGAGCTGGAAGAAGTCCTGCAGTTGCTGCGGCGGTGAGCCATGGCGGCGCTGCTGCCGCTAGGAATGGCCGCGGCAAACCCGCTATAATCGCCAGCTCGCCGCAAGGCGGGTCCGCCTTGACGGCGGAGACGCAACACACCGGGGTATAGCGCAGCCTGGTAGCGCACTAGTCTGGGGGACTAGTGGTCGTCGGTTCGAATCCGGCTACCCCGACCATCTTTCGAAGGCCCATGTCTGCGACATGGGCCTTTTTTGTTTGGGCGCGTCGGATCGGCGGCGCGCGTGCGGCCGGTGTCGGCAATGGGCTGCCCGCCGGGATGGCAACGCGTGTCGATATCGCGACATAGGGCGATCTGTATCGGCGCAGAGAGGCTGGCGCGTCGCCGTAGACAAAATGCGCGGGATTGCGCTGTCCCGCGACGAGGTCGTCGCCCCACCAGAGCGGAAAGCCCCATGGGAACTGAGAGCTGCGCAGCGTCAATGCCTTGACATTGATCACGTTAACATCGCGTCGATGGAACGTTCACGGGTCCTTGCTACGCTGAATAGCCGGACATGTAGTTGAACCCTCACGTTACTGCGTCAAAAAAATGTCGGGTAACGCCTTGGTGGCGGCAGATGCCTGTGCCATAGTGCGTTGCAACACGAAGCTTCGCTGTTGGCCAGGGCCGTTCGTCCCAGGCAGGAATTGACACCGTAATCATCCTCCGACCGGGAACGGAACCCTGGCCGGCTGGGGGAGTGCGGCGCTTCGAAAACCAATCGACAGAGGGCATCAGCATCGCGCATGGGTAAACTTTCCGTGACCTTCCAATGGGCGCTTGCCCTGTTCTGCCTGGGGCTGCTGTCCGCATGCAGCAGCGGGCCGGCGATGCGTACCGACCTGCCGGCGGGCGATCCGCTTGCCGCTTCAATGGGCAAGCCGGAATACCTGCTCGGCCCGGGCGACCTGCTGACGGTCAAGGTGTTCCAGGTCGACGATCTGGAACGGCAGGTGCGGGTCGACAACGAGGGCCGCATCTCGTTGCCGCTGATCGGCGACGTGAAGGCCGCCGGCTCCAGCGTCAATGCGCTGCAGAAGGAGATCGCCGACCGTTACCGCAACGGCTATCTGCAGAACCCGCAGGTGTCGGTGCTGGTCGACGAGTTCACCGGCAACCGGGTCACGGTCACCGGCGCGGTCAGCGAGCCGGGCATCTATCCCATCCAGGGCTCCGCCTTGACCCTGCAGCAGGCACTGTCTCTGGGCAAGGGCGTCAGCGACGTGGCCAGCCGCGGCAATGTGGTGGTGTTCCGCACGGTGGGCGGGCAGAAGATGCTGGCGCGTTTCGATCTGCGCGATATCCAGAAGGGCGCCGCGCCGGATCCGGCGATCTACGGCGGCGACATCGTGGTGGTGTACCGCTCCGATGCGCTGGTACTGCTGCGCACCGTGGTGCAGCTGACCCCGTTCGTGATGGTCTGGAGGGCCTACCGATGAGCGCCTCCACCTTGCCTCCCGTTTCCGCGCCGCGCCCGCGTCCTGTGGGTGCCCCGCTGAGCCCGGCCGACATCGGCCTGCTGGATTACTGGAATGCGCTGTACCGGCAGCGTTGGCTGATCATCGGTATCACCGGGGCAGTCGTCCTGCTGGCGTTGCTGGTCCTCCTGCTGATGACGCCGAAGTACCGCGCCACCAGCGTGCTGCAGATCGAGCGCGAATCGCTCAACGTCGCCAATGTCGCCAACCTGATGCCGGTGGAATCGCCGCAGGATCGCGACTTCTACCAGACGCAGTACGAACTGCTCGGCAGCCGGTCGCTGGCGCGGCAGGTGATTCGCGAGGCCAAGCTGACTGAGGCGCCGGCGTTCAAACCGCTGGTCGATGAGGCCCTGGAGAAGCTGCAGGACAACGGCGACGGGCGTGCGCCGACGCCGCAGGCGCGTGCCGCCGCGGCGGAGAACGCGCTGGTCGGTCCGGTGCTGGACGCCTTGACCATCGAGCCGGTGCGCGACTCGCGGCTGGTGCGGATCAACTTCGATTCGCCCGACCGCGTGCTGGCCACGCGCGTGGCCAACACCTACGCCAAGATGTTCATCGCCTCGACCCAGGAACGCCGCCTGCAGGCGTCCTCGTTCGCCGCGCGCTACCTGTCCGAACGCCTGGCGCAGCTGCGCGACAAGGTCGAGGAGTCGGAGAAGAACGCGGTCGACTATTCCAGCCAGGAACAGATCGTGTCGATGGGCGAGGACAAGCCCTCGCTGCCGACGCAGAACATGAGCGAACTGAATGTGCGCCTGGCCGCGGCGCAGGATGCGCGGATCAAGGCCGAGGCGGCCTGGCGCCAGGCCGGCATCGGCGACGGCATGGGCCTGCCGCAGGTGGTCAGCAACCCGTTGATCCAGAATCTGCGCGCCGAGCAGGCCAAGATGACCGCCGATTACCAGCAGAAGCTGGCGACGTTCCAGCCCGGCTACCCGGAGATGCAGCGCCTGCAGAACCAGATCGCCGAGACCAAGCGGCAGATCGCCGACGAGGTCGCCAACATCCGTAGTGCGCTGAAGAACGACTACGAGTCGGCGCGTCAGCAGGAAACCTTGCTGGCCGACCGCATCGCAGCGCTGAAGAACGACGAACTGGACCTGCAGACCCGCAGCATCCGCTACACCATGCTGCGCCGCGAGGCCGACACCAACCGCCAGCTCTACGACGCGCTGCTGCAGCGCTACAAGGAGATCGGCGTGGTCGGCAACGTAGGCACCAACAACATTTCGATCGTCGACCGCGCCGATGTGCCGGGCAAGCCGAGTTCGCCGAAGAAGCTGCTCGGCCTGGCGCTGGCCTTCGTGTTCGGCCTGTTCCTGGCGGCGGCGGTGGCGCTGGTGCGCTACTTCATCCGCGAGGCCGAAGCCGCGGCGGCGGCCTCGGCGTGATGTCGCGGTGTCATGGCGCGCCGCACCGCGCGAGGCGCGGGTGCGTGCCGCACCGCACACAACAGCATCGGTTCGACGCACAGTCTTCAGTGAGGTGATACGTGGTTCAGCTAGGCAATGAGGTGCTCCATTATTTTCCAGCGCGGTTGTACGAAGACGTTGTTCTGTTGAAGTAATCACGGGCTGCCGTGGACCTGGGGTCGGCGAGGGAGGCGCCGCAGCGGTCCACAGGCAGGCGAAATCGAGGCCCGGCGGCGTCGCATGTTCCCCCGCATGCCGATCGACCGGGTTTGGATAGGAATCCCGATCATGCTTTTGGCAGACCTGAGTAGCGCCACCTATACGACCTCCTCGCCGCGCATGTTGTCCAAGTACGCGGCCGCGGCAGACATCCTGTTGCGCGTGTCCGACCTGACCGTCATGGTCGGCGGCGCGTTGCTCACCCACCGGTTGCTGTTCGGCACCTGGATGCCGGAACCGGCCTACCGGGTGGCGATTGGCACCACCCTGCTGTACGCGGTGATCTGCTTCGCGCTGTTCCCGCTGTACCGCAGCTGGCGCGGGCGCGGCCTGTTGCGCGAGATGATGGTGTTGAGCCTGGCCTGTGGCGGTGTGTTCGCCCTGTTCGCCATGCATGCCTTCGTGGTGCAGTTCGGCCAGCAGGTCTCGCGGCTGTGGATCGGCACCTGGTTCGTCACCAGCCTGGCGACGCTGCTGCTCTCGCGCACCCTGGTGCGCGGAGTGCTCAACCGGCTGCGCTCGGAAGGCGTGGACGTGCAGCGCGTGGTCGTGGTTGGCCTGCGCCATCCGGTGGTGAAGATCCACAACTACCTGAGCCGCAATCCCTGGGTGGGCATGCAGGTGGTGGGCTACTTCAGCAGCGACTACGACCTGTCGGTGGCCGACCATCCGCAGAAGCTGCAGTGCCTGGGCGAGGGCACCGCCGACGCGCTGATCGACTACCTCGACGACCACCAGGTCGAGCAGGTGTGGATCTCGTTGCCGTTGGGCGAACGCGACCATATCAAGCAGCTGCTGCAGCGCATGGACCGCTATCCGATCCAGGTCCGGCTGATTCCCGATCTGTTCGACTTCGGCATGCTCAACCAGTCCGGCGACCAGATCGGCAACGTACCGGTGATCAACCTGCGCCAGGGCGGGGTGGACCGCAACACCTACTTCGTGGTTGCCAAGGCGCTGCAGGACAAGCTGGTGGCCCTGGCCGCACTGGCCGTGCTGTGGCCGCTGATGCTGGCGATCGCGGTGGGCGTGAAGCTGAGCTCGCCGGGTCCGGTGTTCTTTCGCCAGCGCCGCCACGGCCTGGGCGGGCGCGAGTTCTACATGTACAAGTTCCGCTCCATGCGTGTGCAGCAGGAGCCCAGCGACGTGGTGGTGCAGGCCACGCGCGGCGACAGCCGGGTGACCCGTTTCGGTGCGTTCCTGCGCCGCACCAGCCTGGACGAACTGCCGCAGCTGTTCAACGTGCTCGGCGGCAGCATGTCTGTGGTGGGGCCGCGTCCGCACGCGGCGCAGCACAACACCCACTACGAAAAGCTGATCCACCATTACATGCAGCGGCACTACGTCAAGCCGGGCATCACCGGCTGGGCGCAGGTCAACGGCTTCCGCGGCGAGACGCCGGAACTGCGCACGATGAAGAAGCGCATCCAGTACGACCTGGACTACATCCGCCGCTGGTCGTTGTGGCTGGACACGCGGATCATCGTGCTGACCGCGTTCAAGGTGCTCGGGCAGAAGACCGCCTACTGATGCGCCCGATGCGTTTTCTTCCCGCCGACCGTGTACAGCGCCGGCGCCGCCTCCGCGTCGCCGTCGTTCCCGTGCTGCCTGCGTCGAATGACGTGGCGCGCGACACGTTTCTGCCGCGCGTGACGGCAGCCGATGGCCGCGTTGGCGTGCAACGCGCCGCCGCCGCAGCGAGGTGCGCATGCTGAGCGTGCCGGACATGCCGCTGCGCGAGCAGCGCCGCAACCTGCTGATCGAGCTGGTGCTGCTGTTCGCCGTCGGCTACAACTTCGTGCTGGCGGTGATCAACGCCAAGGTGTTCCGGGTCAGCCCGGCGATGACCTACGCGGTGGAACTGGCGGTCTATGCGGCCTGTTTCCTGCTAGGTATGCGCGCGCTGGACCGCAAGCGCATGGCGATGGTGTTCACCGGCATCGCGCTGCTGGCGCTGCTGATGCTGGTGCGCCTGTTCATGGCCTGGACGCTGGATCCGAAGTTCTTCCGCGATGCGCTGATCCCGTTCGCCTTCCTGCTGCTCGGCGCGGCCTACACCGGCTCGCTGCCGCGCATGTTCGTACGCATGGCGCTGCTGGTGTCGCTGGTGGCGGTGTTCGAACTGGCGCTGCCCAAGGTTTACGGCGACGTGGTCAACCCCAAGAGCTATTTCGTCAACGCGCGCGGCGCCAGCGCGTCGAGCTTCTGGAATCAGGACAGCAACCTGTTCGTCAGTGCGACACGGCCGGGCGCGCGCAATTTCCTGCCGTCGTCGAACCTGCCGCGCGCCTCCTCGGTATTCATCGAGCCGGTGACGATGGGTAACTTCATCATCTTCTTCACCGCGATCCTGCTGACGTTCTGGCGCTGGATGCGGCCGTTGGCGATCGTCGCCTCGGTGGCGATGATCGGCTTCCTGATCGTGGCCTCGGACGGGCGCCTGGCCGCCGGTACCTGCGTGATGATGGCGCTGCTGAGTCCGTTGCTGCTGCGTATGGACCAGCGCCTGGGCTTCTTGATCTTCTTCGCGGTGATGGGCGGAGCGTGGCTGCTGGTGTGGGCCTCCGGCATCCAGAGCTACGAGGACACCACATTGGGCCGGGTGTTCTTCACCGTCGATTCGCTCCGCAGGATGAGCGCCGATGCGTGGATGGGGCTGGACGTGGACCAGCCGTACCGTTACTTCGACAGCGGCATCGCCTACTTCATCTCCTCGCAGTCGGTGCTGCTGGTGCTGGCGTTCCTGCTGGCGTACTCGTTCGCGATGCTGATGCGCACCATCGAAGGGCAGCTGTTCAAGAACCTGCTGATCTTCGCCTTCTCGCTGAGCCTGCTGGTTTCCAACGGCTATTTCTCGATCAAGACCGCGGCGCTGTGGTGGTTCGTGTGCGGGTGCCTGTGGCAGATGGCGCCCCGCCTGCGCGAGTCAGCCGCAGTGCCTGCGGCGCCGGCTCCCTGCATCCCGGCGGTGCCGGCATGAGCGCGCCCGCCACGGCCGTCTCCGCGTCCGTGCCGGCGCAGGGGCGCAGCGCACGGGCGAGCGCGCCGCGCGACATGCGCATCGATGCGGCCAAGGCGATCGCGATCCTGCTGGTGGTGTTCGGGCATGCCAAGGGCATTCCGCACGCCTACGTGATCCTGGCCTACAGCTTCCACGTGCCGATGTTCTTCCTGTTGTCAGGCTGGGTCGGCGAGGCCTTCGGCAACCGCCCGCTGAGCCTGGCCACGGTCGGCAAGCTGGCGCGCAGCCTGTTGCTGCCGTACGTGGCGTTCTTCTTCGTCGCCTACGCGTACTGGATGCTGACCCGGCATATCGGCAGCAAGGCGCAACTGTGGGGCGACCGGCCGTGGTGGGAGCCGCTGCTGGGCCTGGTCAGCGGCATCGGGCCCAAGCTCTACGTGATGCCTGCGCTGTGGTTCCTGCCGGCGCTGTTCGTGACCACGCTGGCCTATCTGGCGCTGCGCCGGACGCTGTCGGTGTCGGCCCTGGCCGCGCTGTCGCTGCCGGTGGCGTGGGGCTGGGCCTGCTGGTTTCCGGGGCAGGACATGCGCCTGCCGTTCTCGCTGGACGTGCTGCCGGTGGCGTTGTGCTTCTTCGCGATCGGCGCGCTCGCCGCGACGCGGGCGCAGTGGTGGCCGGCACGGCCGGCCGGCAATGCGCTGGCGGCGGTGCTGCTGGGCGCGGCCTGGTTCGCGATCGCCTGGCACAACGGCCGCGTGGACGTGAACATGCTCAAGTTCGGCGATTCCCCGCTGGAGTTCCTTGCCGCCAGCCTGCTCGGCAGCGCCATGGCGCTGTGCGTTGCTGGGCTGGTGCAGCACTTGGGCTGGCTGCAGTGGATCGGGCGCAACACCTTGCTGATCCTGTGCACGCACACCTTGCTGTTCTCGGTGATGGCCGGCGTCGCCGCCCGCACCGGTCTGGTCCGCGGCGATGCCTGGGGACCGGCCTGGGCGGTGTCGGTGAGTGTGCTGGCGGTACTGGCCAGCGTGCCGATCCGCGTGGTGCTGGTGCGGATCGCGCCGTGGATGATCGGCGTGCGTCGCAGCGCGGTCGCGGGAGCGACGGCATGACGGCGGCGTTGCGGGCCGCGCACGGGCGCGATGGAGGCCGGGCATGAAGGTGGTGCACGTGGTGCGCCAGTTCCATCCGTCGGTCGGCGGCATGGAAGAGGTGGTGCTGAATATCGCGCGCCGCCATCTGCAGCAGGGCCGCGACCAGGTCGAAGTGGTGAGTCTGGAGCGGGTGTTCACCGATCCGCAGCAACGCCTGGCCCCGCGCGACAGCCATCAGGGTGTGCCGATCGTGCGCTTGCCGTACCGCGGCTCCTCGCGCTACCCGCTGGCGCCGTCTGTTTTGTCGGCAGTGCGCGGCGCCGATCTGCTGCACGTGCACGGCATCGATTTCTTCTACGACTTCCTGGCCCTGACCCGGCCGCTGCACCGTGTGCCGATGATCGTCTCTACCCATGGCGGTTTCTTCCATACCACCTATGCCTCGCGCCTGAAGATGCTCTGGTTCAAGACCCTCACCCGTGCCTCCGCACTTGCCTACGCGCGGGTGGTGGCGACCAGTGAGAACGACGGCCAGCTGTTCTCGCAGGTGGTCGCGCCGCAGCGGCTGCGGGTGATCGAGAACGGGGTGGACGTGGACAAGTTCGCCGGGCAGGGCAGCGCCACGCCGGGGCGCACGCTGATCTACTTCGGGCGCTGGTCGGTCAACAAGGGCCTGCTGGAGACCCTGGACCTGGTGCGCGCGCTGGCCGCGCAGGATCCGGCCTGGCAACTGATCGTGGCCGGGCGCGAATACGACTTCAGCATGGCCGACCTGCAGCAGGCGATCGCCGAGCGCTGCCTGCAGCAGCGGGTACGCCTGCAGGTGGCGCCGACCCAGGCGCAACTGGCGCAACTGCTCGGCAGCGCGCAGTACTTCGTCTGCCTGTCGCGGCACGAGGGGTTCGGCCTGGCCGCGGTGGAAGCGATGAGCGCGGGGCTGCTGCCGATCCTCAGCGACATCCCGCCGTTTGCGCGCCTGCAGCGCGAGTCGGGGCAGGGCGTGCTGGTCGATCCGGCCGATGCGCAGACAGCCGCGGCCACGGTGCGTGCCTTCGCCGCCGGCACCGATGCGGACTTTGCCGCGCAGCGCGCAGCGGCAATGGCCTACGCGCATCGCTACGACTGGGACCGTGTGGTCGGCGCCTATCTGGACGAATATCGCCTGGCGCTGGGCGGCACGGAGGGCGGCCGATGAGCGGCGAGAGCCAGCGCCATGGCACGTCGCAGCAGGCCGCGCCGGCGGTCACCGTGCTGCTGTCCACCGAGCGTCCGACCGCGACCACCAATCCCTATCTGACCCAGCTCTACGCGGCGTTGCCGCCGCAGGTGCAACTGCGCTTCTTCTCGATGCGCGCGGCGCTGCTGTCGCGCTACGACGTGCTGCACCTGCACTGGCCGGAGTACCTGCTGCGGCATCGCACGGCGCTCGGCACGCTGGCCAAGCAGCTCTGTATCGCCGTTCTGCTGCTGCGCCTGCGCCTGGCCGGCGTGCCGCTGGTGCGCACCCTGCACAACGTGGCGCCGCACGAGGACAAGGGCCGGCGCGAACGCCTGCTGCTGCGCTGTATCGACCGCCAGACCGTGCGCTGGATCCGCATCAATGCGACCACGCCCGCACGCGTGCCGGCCACCGACACCATCCTGCACGGCCATTACCGCGACTGGTACGCGACGCTGCCGCAACCGCCGCGGGTGCGCGGGCGCCTGCTGCACTTCGGGCTGCTGCGCCCGTACAAGGGCGTGGAGACGTTGATCGCGACGTTCGGCGCATTGCCCGATCCCCAACTCAGCCTGCGCATCGCCGGCAACCCGATCGATGCGCAGATCCGCGGCGTGGTCGAGCGCGCCTGCGCCGAGGACCCGCGGATCAGTGCGCGCCTGCAGTACGTGGAGGACGCGGTGCTGGCGCAGGAGGTCGGGGAGGCGGAACTGGTGGTGCTGCCGTACCGGCAGATGCACAACTCCGGCACCTTGCTGCTGGCGCTGTCGCTGGCGCGCCCGGTGCTGGCGCCGTGGAGCGAGGCCAATGCCGCCATCGCCGACGAAGTCGGCGCGCAGTGGGTGCAGCTGTACCAGGGCGAGCTGGATGCGGCGCAACTGGCGCAGGCCCTGGCGCACGCGCAGCAGTTGCCCGCCGACGCCGTGCCGGACCTGTCGCGGCGCGACTGGAACGGTATCGGCCTGCAGCATTACCGCAGCTATCTGCAGGCGCTGACCGTGCGCCGCGGGGAGGACGCATGAGTAGCGCCGAGACCCCGCGGCCGGCAGCGCCGCAACCCGGACTGGGCGCGCGCGCCGCCGGCGGCGCGGCGGTGACCATGGCCGGGCAGCTGGCCAAGATGGTGGTGCAGTTCGGCGGCATCATTCTGCTGGCGCGGCTGCTGACGCCCTACGACTACGGCCTGATGGCGATGGTGACGGCGATCGTCGGCATGGCCGAGATCCTGCGCGACTTCGGCCTTTCCTCGGCGGCGATCCAGGCCAAGCACGTCAGCCGCGAGCAGCGCGACAACCTGTTCTGGATCAACAGCGGCATCGGCCTGGCGTTGGCGATCGTGGTGTTCCTGTCCTCGTCGTGGATCGCGCACTTCTACCGCGAGCCGGCCTTGCTCGGCATCTCGCAGGCGCTGGCGGTGACCTTCCTGCTCAACGGCATGACCACGCAGTACCGCGCGCACCTGAGCCGTGCGCTACGCTTCGGCCAGGTCTCGCTGAGCGACGTCGGCGCGCAGGTGCTGGGCCTGCTGGCCGGCGTCGGCGTGGCCCTGGCCGGCTACGGCTACTGGGCGCTGGTCTGGCAGCAGGTGGTGCAGGCGCTGGTCAATCTGCTGATCGCCGGCGCCTGCGCGCGCTGGCTGCCGCGCGGCTACCGGCGCGATGCGCCGATGCGCACCTTCCTGAGCTTCGGCTGGAACCTGATGGCCGCGCAGCTGCTCGGCTATGCCAGCCGCAACGTCGGCCAGGTGATCATCGGCCACCGCATCGGCGCCGAGGCGCTGGGCCTGTACAACCGCGCATTCCAGCTGCTGATGATGCCGCTGAACCAGATCAACGCACCGGCCACCTCGGTGGCGCTGCCGGTGCTGTCGCAGCTGCAGGACGACCCGCCGCGCTTCGGCAACTTCCTGCTGCGCGGGCAGACGGTGATGGTGCACCTGATCGTCGCGCTGTTCTCCTTCGCCTGCGCGCTGGCGATGCCGTTGATCGTGCTGGTGCTGGGCGAACAGTGGCGGCCGGCAGTGCCGCTGTTCCAGGTGCTGACCCTCGGCGGCATCTTCCAGACCGCGTCCTACGCCACTTACTGGGTGTTCCTGGCGCTGGGCCTGATGCGCCAGCAACTGGTGTATTCGGTGGTCGGGCGGGTCATGCTGATCGCCTGCATCTTCGCCGGCTCGCTGTGGGGCGTGATGGGCGTGACCGTGGGCTACACGCTGGGCTTGTTGGTGATGTGGCCGCTGTCGGTGATCTGGATCGCGCGCATCGCGCCGCAGATCCCGGCCTGGGAACTGTTCAACAACGCCTTGCGCGCGGTGCTCGGCTACGGCGTCTGCGGCGTTGCCGCGTACTTTGCCGCACAGCAGTGGGGTGGCACGTCGTTGTGGCTGCAACTGATCGTCGGCGCGGTGGCGATGGCGCTGGGCTGCCTGCTGGTGTTCGCGCTGTGGCCGGCGTTCCGCCGCGACGTGCTGGCGATCCTGCAGATGCGCACGCTGCTGCGCCAGGCGCGGGGGCCGCGATGAACGCCGGATTGCCGCGTCTTTCTTTCCCTTCCACCCGCCTAGGAGCGAGCGCATGAGCGATTCTTCCGCAGCGGCGCTGCCCGCATCGGCACCGGCCGCGGCCACCAGTGGGCGTGCGCCGTGCTATCTGGTGCTGTCGGCGCACGACTACCGCACGCCGCGTCGCGCCAACATCCACTTCATTGCCGACGAGCTGGCCAAGCGCGGCCCCACGCGGTTCTTCTCGCTGCGCTACAGCCTGCTGTCGCGGCTCAAGGGCGACCTGCGCCTGCCGCTGGACGCGACCGCCAACCAGGTGGTCCGCCACAACGGCGTGGACTGCTATCTGTGGCGCGCGCTGCTGCATCCGTTCAACACCCGGCGGCGCTGGCTGCGGCCGCTGGAAGACCTGATGTTCAAGGTCTACGCGGCGCGCGCGCCGGCCACGTTGATCCGCTGGATGCGCGAGGCCGACGTGATCGTGTTCGAAAGCGGCATCGCGGTGGCGTTCATCGCGCTGGCGGCGCGGATCAACCCGACCGCACGCAAGGTGTACCGCGCCTCCGATGGGTTGAGCACGATCAACGTCGCCGACTACATCGAGCGCGAATTCGACCGCGTGGCGCCGAGCCTGGACGTGATCGCACTGGTGTCGCCGGCGATGGCCGAGGAGGTCGCCAGCCGCCACAACGTGTACCACGTCGGCCACGGCGTGGACCACGATCTGCACACGTTGGGCGACCCGTCGCCGTACGGCGAGGGCATCCATGCTGTGGCGGTGGGCTCGATGCTGTTCGATCCTGATTTCTTCGTCGCCGCCAGCCGCGCCTTCCCGCAGGTCACCTTCCACGTGATCGGCTCGGGCATGGGGCGCGCGCCGGGCTATGGCGACAACGTGGTGGTGTACGGCGAGATGAAGCACGCCGAGACCATCCGCTACATCAAGCACGCCCGCTTCGGCATCGCCCCGTACGCGTCCGAGCAGGTGCCGGCGTATCTGGCCGACAGTTCGATGAAGCTGCTGCAGTACGACTTCTTCGGCCTGCCGGCCGTCTGTCCCAATGCCGTGGTCGGCCGCTATCCGTCGCGCTTCGGTTACACGCCCGGCGACGAGGCGTCGATCATCACGGCGATCGGGCAGGCGCTGCAGGCGCCGCACGTGCGCCATCGGCAGTGCCTGAGCTGGTCCGATACCACCGACCGGGTGCTGGACCCGGCCGCCTACCCGGAGACCCGTCTGTTCGCCGACGGCGTGGCCTGAGTCCAGGCCCCGGCTTGTCCGCCGTACCCCCCGCGCAACCAAGGAGGACCGATGTCCGCATTGCAAAAATGGATCGATTACGAAGAGCGCCGGGCGCTGTTCTGGTGGAAGCCGAAGAACGGCGAGATCAACGTGGGCGATCATCTTTCCAAGATCATCGTCTCCAACGTGCTCGGCCAGCGCGACCGCACCTTGCTGGACAAGCGCGACAAGCGCACGCGGCTGATCGCGATCGGCTCGGTGCTGCACTTCGCCCGCGACGGCGACACCGTGTGGGGCAGCGGCGTCAACGGCAAGATTCCCGCCGACCGCCATACCTTCCGCCAGCTCGATGTGCGTGCGGTGCGCGGCCCCAAGACCCGCGCGTTCCTGCGCGAGCGCGGCCTGCAGGTGCCGGAGGTCTACGGCGATCCTGGTTTGCTGATGCCGTTGTTCTTCCCGCGCGAGGCGCTGTTGGCGCCATCGGCGCGGCAGCCGTTCCTGGTGGTGCCGCACTTCAACGAACCGTTGGACAAGTATGCGCAGTACAAGGACCACCTGGTGCTGCCGAACCGCCAGCCGGCCGCCTTCGTGCGGCAATTGCTCGGCGCCGATCTGGTCGTGTCCAGTTCCCTGCACGGGTTGATCCTGGCCGAAGCCTACGGCGTGCCGTCGGTGTACCTGGACTGGGGCAACGGCGAGGACCGCTTCAAGTACGACGACTACTACGCCGGCACCGGCCGCGGCCGCTGGCATGCCGGGCACACGGTGGAGGAATGCGTGGCGCTGGGCGGCAATACCGTGTTCGACCTGGCCGCGGTGCAACGCGGCCTGCTGGAGAGCTTTCCGCATGACCTCTGGTGAACGCGCGACCGGCGAGGTGCTGGCGCTGGGCGGCTATCCGATCCTGCGCAGCACCGAGACCGAGTTCGTTGCCGCGTTGTTGCAGGCGCTGGCGCGCGGCGAGCGCCGCCAGGTGTTTTTCGCCAACACCAACTTCGTGGTGCAGTGCCAGGCTCTGTGCGAGCGCCTGGCCGCGCCGGACGTGTGCATCGTCAACGACGGCATCGGCATGGACCTGGGCGCGCTGCTGGTGCACGGCCGCCGCTTCGCCGGCAACCTCAACGGCACCGATCTGATTCCGGCGCTGTGCCGGCAGAGCCCGCGGCCGCTGCGCTTCTTCCTGCTCGGCGGCCGTCCCGGCGTGGCCGACGCCGCGGCGCAGACCTTGCGGCAGTCGCTGGGGCAGCAGGTGGTCGGTACCTGCGATGGCTATGCCGAGTTCGCCGCGGCCGGCGACGGGCTGGCCGCACGCATCAACGCCAGTGGCGCCGACGTGCTGCTGGTGGCGTTCGGCAATCCGCTGCAGGAGCGGTGGCTGCTGCAGCAGGCGGGACAACTGCAGGTGCCGCTGGCGTTCGGCGTGGGCGCGCTGCTGGACTTCCTGTCCGGCACCGCCCGGCGTGCGCCGGCCTGGGTGCGCCGGCTGCGCCTGGAATGGATCTACCGCCTGCTGCGCGAGCCGCGGCGCCTGCTCAAGCGCTACAGCTGGGACCTGCTGGTGTTCTTCGCGCTGTGCCTGCGGCATGGCAGGCGGCTGGGCGCCATGCCGCCTGCACGCGACTCGCTGCGCCCCTCGTGACGTCGAGCGGCCGCCGCCGCGGAAATGGCGCGGCCTGACATCCGCACGGCCGTGCGCCGGATTAGACTGGACGCATGTCCAGCGCCGCCGCTTTCCGAATCGCCGCCTTGGTGCGCGACCTGTCGCTGCTGCCGCACCCGGAGGGCGGGCGCTACGCGCGCGTGCATACCTCGGCCCTGATGGTGCAGCACGAGCAGACGTTGCGCCCGGCCTGCACCGCGATCCGCTTCCTGCTGGCGCAGGGCGAAGTCAGCAATTGGCACCGCATCGATGCCGACGAGACCTGGCAATGGGAAGAGGGCGGTGCTCTGGAACTGCTGGGCTTCGATCCGCAGCATGGCCTGCAGCGCTACCGCCTGGATGCCAGCGAGCGCGGCGGCATGCCGTCGGTGGTGATCGCGGCCGGCACCTGGCAGGCCGCGCGTCCGCTGGCCGACTACTGCCTGGTGCGCTGCGTGGTGGCGCCGGGGTTCCTGTGGGAGCGCTTCGAACTGCTGGCGGACACCGACCCGCTGGCCACGCACCTGCCGAAGCTGGCGGACTGATGCCGGGGCGGCGCGGGGTGCGCGCAGCGACCGCGCCGGGGGCCGTTGCGCGCCGGCTCGGCCCGGCGTTGTGCCTGGCGGCGGCGTTGCTGGCGGCGGGCGTGCCCGCCGTGCAGGCGCAGACCGCGACGCCGGCCGCACCAGCCCATCCGCCGGTGGTCGACCTGGAGGCGGTGCTGGTGAGCGGGCGCCAGCCCGGCCCGGGGCTGTGGCAGGTCCGCCGCGGCGATCACGTGCTGTGGATCCTCGGCACGGTGTCGCCGCTGCCCAAGCGCATGCAGTGGGAATCGGGCGAAGTGGAGCGGGTGATCGCCCAATCGCAACAGGTGATCGCGGCGCCGACCCTCACCCTGGACTCGGGCCTGGGCATGTTCCGCAGCCTGATGCTGCTGCCGTCCTTGCTCAAGGCGCGGCGCAATCCCGACGACCGCACCCTGCAGCAGGTGCTGCCGCCGGAGCTGTATGCGCGTTGGCTGCCGCTGAAGGCGCGCTACCTGGGCCGCGACAGCAGCGTGGAACGCTGGCGGCCGGTGTTCGCGGCGCAGGAGCTGTACGAAGCGGCGATGCGCACTTCCGGCCTGAGCCTGGGCAGCGTCGTGCAGCCGGTGATCGCGCGTGCGGCCAAGCGCGCCAGGGTGCCGATCGTGCCGGTGGTGATGGAGGTCAAGGTGCCCGACGCCAAGCGCGCGCTGCAGGAGTTCCGGGCGACCTCGCTCAACGACAGTGCCTGTTTCGCGCGCACCTTGCAGGTCATCGATCGCGACCTGGAGACGATGCGCCAGCGCGCCAATGCGTGGTCCGAAGGCGATCTGGACACGCTGGCCGCGTTGCCCGCCAACGATCAGTACCGGGTCTGCCTGGACGCGGTCGGCGAAGCGGCGATCGCGCGCAAGCTGGGCCTGGGCGATGTGCGCCAGCGTGCGCAGGCGGCCTGGTTGCAGGTGGCCGAGCGGGCGCTGGCGCAGAACCGCTCCAGTTTCGCGGCGTTGCCGATGCAGACCCTGCAGGAGCCGGGCGGGCCGCTGGATCGGCTACGCGCCAGCGGCGCCGAGGTGATCGCGCCTTAGGTCACGCGCTTGAGACGCCGGCGCAATCGGAAGCGGCATGCGGCGCATCGAGAACCGTGCGCAATGCCGCAAGCAGGCACGGCATGCGCCAACCGCCGTGCCGTTGCTCTGCTCGCAATCGCGACGGGTCAGCCCGCCGCGGTGCGCGGTGCGCTGGCGCTGGCGCTGGTGGCCAGTTGCGGCCAGCGCTTCAGCACCGCGGCGCGGATGCCGGCGGCGTCGATGCCGGCTTCGGCCAGCAATTGCTCGCGGCTGGCGTGGTGCTGGAACGCGTCGGGCAGGCCCAGGTGCAGCACCGGGCGCAGCACGCCTTCGGCGTTGAGCAGCTCGGCCACGCCGGAACCGGCACCGCCGGCCACCACGTTGTCCTCGATGGTCACGAAGCCTTCGTGGCTCTGCGCCAGCTCCAACAGCAGGGCGCGGTCCAGCGGCTTGACGAAGCGCATGTTGACCACGCTCAGGCCGAGCTCGCGGCCGACCTGTTCGGCCGCCGCCAGGGTCGCACCGAACGCCAGCAGCGCCACCGTGTGGCCCTGCGCGCGCACTTGCGCCTTGCCGATCGGCAGGGGTTCCAGCGTGGTCCCGGGGGCGACCCCGGGGCCGGTGCCGCGCGGGTAGCGCACCGCGGCCGGGCCGGCATGGTGCAGGCCGGTGCTGAGCAGTTGCCGGCACTCGGCTTCGTCGGCCGGCGCCATCACCACCAGGTGCGGCACGCAGCGCAGGAAACTCAGGTCCAGGTTGCCGGCGTGGGTGGCGCCATCCGGGCCGACCACGCCGCCGCGGTCGATCGCGAACAGCACATCGAGCTGCTGCACCGCCACGTCGTGCACCAACTGGTCGTAGCCGCGCTGCAGGAAGGTGGAATAGATCGCCACCACGGGCTTGGCACCGTGCACGGCCATGCCCGCGGCCAGGGTCACCGCGTGCTGCTCGGCGATGGCCACGTCGAAATAGCGTTGCGGGTATTCCTTGCTGAAACGCACCAGGCCCGAGCCCTCGCGCATCGCCGGGGTGATCGCCAGCAGCGCCGGCTCGGCCGCGGCCATGTCGCAGATCCAGTCGCCGAACACGTCGGTGTAGGTCGGCGCCTTGGCGCCCGGCTTGGCCACCAGACCCTTGCTCGGATCGAACGGGCCCACGGCGTGGTAGCCGATCTGGTCGCCCTCGGCCAGTTCGTAGCCCTTGCCCTTGGTGGTGATGACGTGCAGCAGCTGCGGACCCTTGAGGGTCTTGAGCGTCTTCAGCGCGCCGAGCAGCGCCGGCAGGTCGTGGCCGTCGATCGGGCCGGTGTAGTGGAAGCCCATTTCCTCGAACAGCGTGGACGGCACGAACATACCCTTCCAGTGCTCTTCCCAGCGCCGCACGAAGCGTGCGGTGGGGTTGCTCTTCTTGTCGCCGAGGATCTTCTTGCCGCCCTCGCGGATGGCGTTGAGGGTCTTGCTGCCGCTCATCCGCCCCAGCATCTTGGTGACCCCGCCGACCGCCTCGGAGATCGACATGCGGTTGTCGTTGAGGATCACCAGCAGGTTCGGTTCCGGGTCCATACCGCCGGCGTGGTTCAGCGCCTCGTAGGCCATGCCCGCGGTCATCGCGCCGTCGCCGATCACCGCCACCACCTTACGTTCGTCGCCCATGCGCTGCAGCGCCACCGCCATGCCCAGCGCGGCCGAGATCGAGGTGGAGGAATGGCCGACGCCGAAGGTGTCGTACTCGCTTTCCTCGCGCTTGGGGAACGGCGCCACGCCATCGGCCTGCTTGACCGTGTGGATGCGGTCGCGGCGCCCGGTGAGGATCTTGTGCGGATAGGTCTGGTGGCCGACGTCCCACACCAGTTGGTCGACCGGCGTGTCGTACAGGTAGTGCAGGGCGACGGTGAGTTCGATCACGCCCAGCCCGGCGCCGAAATGGCCGCCGCTCTTGCCGACGCACTCGATCAGAAAGGCGCGCAGTTCCTCGGCGATGGCCGGCAGCTCCGATTCATCGAAGCGACGCAGTTCTTCGGGGACCTGGATGCGCGAGAGGCGCGGATAGCGGGTGGGGTCGATCATCGGAATGGAGGTTCAGCGGACCTGTCATTTTCCTCTCCATTCCGGGCACGCGCAATCAACCCGTTCATCCGCGGGCGCGTGGATGGCCGGTTTCGGCCGGGGTGCGGCAATCCGTCGCAGCGGGCGTGACGGCGGCGTGAGGCCGCGCGGCTACAACGAGAGCTTCGAGCGCTTCGGCAACTGCGCCTTCAGGAACGACATCTGGTCGGCCAGGATATTGCGGTTGGACAGGATCAGATGCTCGATCCAGCTCGGCCGGTACGGCACTGCCAGCAGCGGCATCGACGCCTGCTGCGGGGTGCGGTTGCCCTTGCGCGAATTGCAGTGGAAGCACGCGGTGACCACGTTCTCCCAGATGTCGCGGCCGCCCTTGGACACCGGCAGCACATGGTCGCGGGTCAGTTGCGGGCGGCTGAACTGCTGGCCGCAGTACAGGCACAGTTGCGCGTCGCGGGCGAACAGCGCGGTGTTGGTCAGGGTCGGGGTGGGGTCGAGCGCACGCGCATGCGCGTGGCCGCGCGCGGCGATGATCGGGTGCAGCTCCAGCACGCTGCGCTCGCCGCTGGCGCGACAGATGCCACCGTGGATATGCAGGCACGGCTCGCCCAGGGTCCAGGCCACCGCGCCGCGTGCGTACAGGCAGGCGGCGTCCTGCCAGTTGATCCAGTCCAGCACGCGGCCATGCGCGTCCAGCGACAGCAGCCGGACCGAAGGCAGGTGGGAAGGGGACGCCGCAGGCGACGGGACCGCGGCCGAGGCGCCGCAGGCCCCGGTATCGATCAGACCAAGCGTTGTTGTGTCTGTCTCCATCGGGAAGACAGCTTATACCCGATTGGTGACGGTTTGTGTATCGGCCGCGGCGGGCCGTGCGGCCCCGGCACGGCGTGCATGCCGGGGCCGCGTCCGGACCTGGATGTGCGACTCAGAACTGCGCGTCGGCCAGCGTCATCAGCGGCGCGGCGCCGCTGTCGATGGCCGCGGCGTGGGTCAGCGTGCGCGGCAGCAGCCGGGCGTAGTAGAAGCGCGCGGTCTCGCGCTTGGACTGCTTGAACGCCTCGCCATGCGCCGAGGCCTCGGCTGCGGCGACGCTGCGCGCCCACCAGTAGGCCAGCACCACGTAGCCGGAATAGAACACGTAGTCGTAGCTGGCCGCGCCCAGTTCCTCGGGATTGCCGGCGGCGCGCTGCAGGATGCGCTTGGTCAGCGCCGCCCACTCGGCGGCCTTCTCGCGCAGCGGGGCGATGAATTCGGCTACCGCCGGGCTGTCGGCGTGCTCGGCCAGGAAGGCCTCGATCTGCGCCAGGAACAGCTTCAGCCCCGCGCCCTGGCTGGACGCGGTCTTGCGCCCGATCAGGTCCAGCGCCTGGATACCGGTGGTGCCTTCGTACAGGGTGGTGATGCGGGCGTCGCGCGCCAACTGCTCCATGCCGTGTTCGTGGATGTAGCCGTGGCCGCCGAAGCACTGCAGCGCGTGGTAGGTGTTCTCCACCGCCCACTCGGTCTGGCAGGCCTTGGAGATCGGGGTGAGGAAGCTGACCAGCACGTCGGCCTGCTCGCGCTCGGCCGGGTCCTGGGCGCTGTGCGCGATGTCGATCAGGGTGGCGGCATGCAGCGCCAGCAGGCGGCTGCCTTCGGTCAGCGCCTTCACCGTCAGCAGCATGCGGCGCACGTCCGGATGCACCAGGATCGGGTCGGCCGGCTTCTCCGGCAGCTTGGCGCCGCTCAGCGAACGCGACTGCAGGCGCTCGCGGGCGTAATGCAGCGCGTTCTGGTAGGCGCGCTCGGACAGGCCGATGCCCTGCAGGCCGACGCCGAGGCGCGCGGTGTTCATCATGGTGAACATGGCCTGGAGGCCCTTGTGCGGCTGCCCGACCAGGTAGCCCTCGGCGCCGTCGAAGTTCATCACGCAGGTGGCCGAGCCGTGGATGCCCATCTTGTGCTCCAGCGAGCCGCAGCGCAGCGCGTTGCGCTCGCCGACGCTGCCGTCGCGGGCGACCTTGAACTTCGGCACCACCAGCAGGGAGATGCCCTTGGCGCCGGCCGGCGCGTCCGGCAGCCGCGCCAGCACCAGGTGCACGATGTTGTCGGTGAAGTCGTGCTCGCCGGCGGTGATGAAGATCTTGGTGCCGCTGACCGACCAGCTGCCGTCGGCGTTGGGTTCGGCGCGGGTCTTGAGCAGCCCCAGGTCGGTGCCGCAGTGCGGTTCGGTCAGGCACATGGTGCCGGTCCAGCGGCCATCTACCAGCGGCTTCAGAAACACCTCCTGCTGCCAGGCCTCGCCGTGCTGCTTGAGCGCCTCGACTGCGCCGTGCGACAGCAGCGGGAAGTTGCCCCAGGCCAGGTTGGCGGCGTTGACCATTTCGTTGAGCGGCACGCCCAGGGTGTGCGGCAGGCCCTGGCCGCCGAACTCGGCGGCGGCGGTCAGCCCGGTCCAGCCGCCCTCGGCGAACTGCCGGTAGGCCTCGCGGAAGCCGGGCGCGGTGGTCACCGCGCCGGTGGCCTTGTCCAGGGTGCAGCCGTGCTCGTCGCCGACCCGGTTCAGCGGCGCCAGCACGGTGCCGGTGAAGCGCGCCGCTTCTTCCAGCACCGCATCGATCAGTTCGGCATTGGCGTCGGCATGGCCGAGGCGGGCAAACAGCGCCTCCACCTGCAGCACGTCGTGCAGCGCGAAGCGGAGATCGGTCAACGGGGCTTGATAGGTGCTCATGCGATCGCTCGTGACGAGGGCCGCGGTGCGGCCGAGGCGCCCAGGATACTATGGCGTATGGAGTATGCGCAGCCGCGCCGAACCCGCCGCTGCGCGGCGCCGTTCAGTCGAGCAGGCCGTGGCGGACCGCGTAGCGCACCAGTTCGGCGGTATTGCGCATGCCCAGCTTGTTGAGCACGCGGAAGCGGTGGTTCTCGGCGGTCTTGACGCTAATCTGCAGCACTCGCGCGATCTCCTTGGTGGTGCGGCCCTCCACGATCAGGTGGAACACCTCGCGTTCGCGCGCGGTCAGGCTGCGGTAGGGATCGGGCGGCAGCGCCTGCGGCTGCTGCATCTGCGCCACCAGTGCCTGCGCGGCCTGCGGCGAAAAGTGGCCGCGGCCGGCGTGCAGGTTGCGCACCGCGGCGATCAGGTCGGCGCTGGCGCTGTCCTTGAGCAGATAGCCGGAGGCGCCGGCGCGCACCGCGTGCAGCACGTATTCGTGTTCCTCGTGCATGGTCAGCACCAGGATCCGCGCCAGCGGCACGGTCTCGCACAGCCGCCGGACCACGTCGATGCCGTTGAGCCGCGGCATCGAGATGTCCACGATCGCCACATCCGGGCTGGTCGCCTCGGCCTTGGCCAGCGCCTCGATGCCGTCGGCGGCCTGCGCCACCACCTGGATGCCGTCGATCGCGTCGAGCACGGCGACCAGGCTTTCGCGCACCAGGGTGTGGTCGTCGGCGATGAGGACCCGGATCGGCGCGCTCATGCCGGTGCGCTCCAAGCGCGCCGACAGGCGGGATGTCGCGGCGTGTGCAGCGCCGCGCGGGTGTCGGGGCGGGGCAGGGCGATCACGTTCAATCGGCCTCCAGCGGGACCCGGATCTGCACGCAGCAGCCCTCGCCCGGGGACGATTGCAGGCGCAGGCTGCCGCCGCTCAGGCGCAGGCGTTCACGCAGGCCGCTCAGGCCGCTGCCGCCGGCCACCAGCGCCTGCTGCGGGTCGCAGCCGCGGCCGTCGTCGAGCACCTGCAGATGCGCCCAGCCGTCGCGGGCCACCAGCCGCAACAGCACCGACTGCGCAGCCGCGTGCTTCAGCGCATTGGTCAGCGCTTCCTGCGCGCTGCGGAACAGCAGGGTCTGCAGCGCTTCGTCCAGCGTCGGCAGCGGGCCGATCTCGACGCTGACCGGGGTGGCGCCGGCGGCGGACTGGCTGCGGCCGAGCCAGCCCAGCGCGGCTTCCAGTCCCAGGTCGTCGAGGATCGGCGGGCGCAGCAAGCGCGACATCTGCCGGGTGTCTTCCAGTGCCTGCGTACACAGCTGGATGGCGTCCTCGAGCGGCGCGCGCAACGCGGCGTCGGCCGCGCCGAGCGCCGCGCCCAGTTGCGCCAACCGGTGCTTGAGCACGGTGAGGTTCTGGCCGACGCCGTCGTGCAGTTCGCGCGCCAGGCGCCGGCGTTCGTCCTCCTGCACCTTGACCACGGCGCGGCCGAGGCGGCGGAATTCGCGTTCGTTGGCTTCCAGCCGCTGCAGCAGCAGGCGGTAGCGTTCGGCGGCGGTCGTGGCGGCGTCGTTCATGGCGTGGTCTGTGCGCGCGCGACAGTGGCCTGTGCCGCGGCGCGGCGGGCGCGTTGTGCGGCGGCGTGGTCGCCGAGCGCGTCCAGGCGCTGCGCGGCCTGCGTGTGCAGGGCGGCGGCGAACAACGGGCTGCCGCGCAGCAGCAGGGCCTGCGCCTGCGCATAGCGCGCCGCGACCTGGTCGGTCGCGCCGTAGCGCAGCGCCTGCTGCAGATAGCGCAGGCGCAGCCCGGCATTGCCCAGGCGGGCGACGTCGCCCTCCAGCGCGGCGAGCGCGGATTCGTCGTGCGCCGCGTGTACCTGGACCTGCAGTTGCAGCAGGCGGGTGCCGCTGGCGCGTGCCAGCGCCTCGGCCTGGCGCAGCGCGGCGGCGGCCGCGGCGTCATCGCCGTCGCGTTCGGCCAGTTGCGCCTGCAGCAGCGCCGCGCTCGCGCGCTGTTCGCTGGACACCGAGGCGGGCGCTTGCCGCTGCACCTGCTGCAGCGCCAGCCGCGCCTGCGCCGGGTCGTCCAGCGCCAGCCACACCTGCGCGCGCAGCAGGGCGATGTCGGTCTGCCCGCGCTGGTCGCGGCTCTGCTGGAACAGCCGCTGCGCCTGGTCCAGTTCGGTCAGCGCCACCGCGCGCTGGCCTTGCCAAAACGCCAGTTCGGCCAGGTTGCGCCGGCTCACCGCCACTTCCTCGAGCATCTGGTGGCGCTCGGCCTCGCGCAACGCTTGGCTCAGCAAGGTCTGCGCCTGGGTCCAGTGGCCGCGTGCGGTGGCCAGCAGGCCGAGATTCTGCGCGGTGCGCACGCGGCCGGTGGCGTCGTTGAGGTCGGCATAGGCGCGCGCGGCCTGTTCCCAGAATGCCTGGGCGCTGTCCAGGTCGCCCAACTGGAAATGCGCGAAGCCGATGTTGTTGAGCGTCTCGGCGACGCCGTGCGCATCGGCGATCGCGCGCCAGGCGGTCAGCGCGCCGCGGAACGCCTGCAGCGCCTGCGGATAGTCGCCGCGCTCCTCGGCCAGCAGGCCGAGTTCGTTGGCGGCGGCGGCCTGACCGTCGCGGTCGCCGAGTTCGACGTACAGCGCCTGTGCCTGCTGCAGTTTCTGTTCGGCCTCGGCGAAGGCGCCGCCGATGCTCAGCGTGCCGGCCAGGTTGCGCAGGCTGGTGGCGACGCCGCGGCGATTGCCGACCTGCCGGCGCAGTTCCACCGCGCGCAGGTACTGCGCCTGTGCCTGCTGCGCCAGGCCGAGCCGGCCATAGCCCACGCCCAATGCGTTCACCGTCTCCGCTTCGCCATAGAGGTCGCGGCCGCGGCGGAACAGCAGTTGCGCGCGCAGCAGGTCGTCGTCCACCGCGGTGGCGGCGTTGCCGCTGAGGATCGCCAGCTTGCCCAGCGCCAACCACAGCCGGGGGTCGTCGGGGTCGCGCTGCGCCAGCGCACGCAGGCGATCGCGTGCCGCGTCCAGGTGGCCGGCCTGCGCCTGGATGCGCGCGACCTGCAACTGCACCTCGCTGTCGTCGGGCCGGGCCGTGGCCAACGCCTGCCAGGCGCTGTCGGCAGCGGCGAGATCGTCTTCGGCTTCCAGGCGCAGCGCCGCCAGCAGGGCCAGGGTGCGCGGTCGCGCCGGCGCCGCAGGCGCGCGCGCATCCAGCGCCTCGCGCGCCTTCTGTTCTTCGCCGATGGCTTGCGCCGCGACCACCTCGGCCAGGCGCAACGGCGCGGACTGCGGCGCCTGCGCGCTGGCCTCGGCGAACTGCTGCAGCGCCTGCGCGCTGTCGTCGTGCTGCTGCGCTGCCAGGCCGCGCGCATACGCCTGCAGCGCGGCAGGTGCGGGCAGGTCGTCGGGCAGGGTGGCGCCTTCGCCGAGCAGCGCCCTGGACGCGATCGGCAACCAGGCGGCGTAGGCCGCGGCCGGATCGGCGGCGGTCGGTCCGTCGATGTGTTGCGGCGCGCCGCTGGCCGGGTGCAGCAGCGCCTGCAGGCGCCAGCCAGCGCCTTGGTGTTGCAGGCTCGGCTGCAGCACGCGCTGCGCCGAAGCGAGCCGGCGCAGCGCCGCCACGTCCAGCGGCGCCTGGCCGGTGGGGTCGTACTGGCGCAACGCCTGCCGGGTGCGCGCGTCATCGACCACGGTCAGCGTTTCGCCGAGGCTGCCGCGCAGCCAACTGCCGAGCGCCAGGCGTTGCTCGGCGCTGCCCGGGTCGCCGGCCAGCGGCAGGACCAGCAGGCGCGGCAGCGGTTGCGCGGCGACCACCGGCGGCGGGGCGCTGGCGCGTTGCGCCTGCCACTGCCAGGCACCGACGCCAAGCAGGGCAACACCGGCGAGCGTCGCGGCCAGGCCCAGGCCGAGCCGGCGCCAGCGCCGACGATCGCGCGGTAATTGCCGGCGCTCGATCGCCACGATGACCTCGCCGGCGTGCTGCAAGCGGTCGCGCGGCTGCGGGCGCAGCAGCCGCTGCAGCAACCGCACTAGCCAGCCCGGCACGTCCGCGCGCAGCCGGTCCACCGGCGGCGGCTCACGCAGCATGCGCTGGGCCAGGGTCTCGGACAGGGTGCCGCCGGCGAACGGCACCTGCCCGGCGAGCATTTCGTAGAGGATCAGGCCCAGCGCGTAGAGGTCGCTGCGCGGGTCGAGCGCGTCGCCGCGCGCCTGTTCCGGCGACAGGTAGGCGGGCGTGCCGATGACGTTGCCCAGGGTCGCGCCGAGACCGCTGCTGGCCATCGAGCAGGCCACGCCGAAGTCGCTGATCAGCGCATCGCCGCCACGCTGCAGCAGGATGTTGGCCGGCTTGAGGTCGCGGTGCACGACGCCGCGCGCATGCGCCGCCTGCAGGCCGCGGGCGATGTCGCCGGCGATGCGCAGGGCGGTGTCGACGTCCAGCCGTTCCTCGCGCTGCAGCCGCGCCTCCAGCGACTCGCCGTCCACGTAGTCCATGCTGATCAGCCAGCGTCCGGCGTGTTCGGCCAGGTCGTGGATGCGCATCACGTGCGGGCTGGACACCTGCCGCGCCAGCAGCAGTTCCTGGCGGAAGCGGGCGAAGGCCTGCGGCCGTTGCGCCAGCTCCGGGCGCAGCAGCTTCACCGCCACGTCGATGCCCAGCGCCTGGTCGTGGGCCAGGTACACCAGGCCCATGCCGCCGATGCCGAGCAAACGCTCGATGCGGAAGCGGCCCGCCAGCACGTCGCCCGGGGTCAGGCTCTCCTGCGCGTAAAGGCCGGTGACGGTGGCCGCATCGCTCATGCCGGCCCAGGCCCCTGTTCCGCACCGGTGTCGCGCAGCGCCTGGCGTGCGGCGATCCACAGCGCGGCGCGCTCGCAGAAGGCCTCGAGCAACTGCATGTCCAGCGCGCCGATGGCGCTGCCGGCGCGGCGGCTGTCGGCATAGATCGCGCCGAGCACGCGGGTGCCGTCGCGCAGCGGCAGGCACAGCAGGGTGCGCAGGCCGGCGGCGCAGACCGAGGCGCGCTCGGCCAGCCACGGCACGCCACCGACGTCGTGGGCCACGGTGGCCTGGCCGTCGCGCAGGGCGCGGTGCAGGGCGCCCTCGCTGCCGGGGAGGCTGTGCTGCAGCGGCCGCGGCCCGATCCCGTGGCTGGCCGCGACGCGCTGGCCGTGCGAATCGGTCAGAACCAGTAGGCCGCGTTCGGCCTGGGCCAGTTCGACCACCGCGTCCAGGCTGGCGCCGAGCAGATCGTCGAGACCGCCGATCTGGGCAAGCCCTTGGGTGAGGGCGGTGGCGCGATCGCAGCGGGCGCGCTGGCGGCGTTCGGCCAGGTCCGCATCGGCCGGGCTGAGCGGGGCGAACTCGGCGTAGATGTCGCCAAAGCGCAGCCAGGTCGCGGTCTCCAGCGCGATCGGCGCGGCCACCCGCACGCCATCGCGGAAGCTGCCGTTCTTGCTGCCCAGGTCGTGCAACTGCCAGTGGCCGTCGGCCTGCGGCTGCAGTTGCGCGTGCCAGCGCGACACCGAAGGGTGTTCCAGCGCCAGCGCGTTGTCGGCCGCGCGGCCGATCGCCAGGGTCTGCCCGGCGGCGAGCAGCAGCGTCGGTGCCGGCGCGTCGGGCAGGTAGGCAGTCAGGCGCGCGGGCATCGCGGCGTGTCCTCCGTCGCGGTGGGTGCGACCGGTCCCGCAGCGCTCAAGGCGCGTAGAGACGTTGGTAGTCGATGGAGAAGCGCAGCGTCGCGGCGCCGGCCAGCAGTTCGCCGGCGGGGTTGCCTGCGCTCATGCCGGCGTTCCAGGTTTGCGCGATGCCATGGCCGGCGCGCGACGACACCTGCTCGCGGAACCCGTCCAGCGCGACTGTGGCAGCGGTGTAGTCGGCATTGGCCAGGGCGCTCTGTACGCTGTTCAGCATCGCGGCCAGCGGCGCTGCCTCACTGGCGGGTAACTGCGCCACCAGCGCCTGCAGCCGGCTCAGCTTGGCGGCCACCACGTTGGCGGTCGGGCGCAGGTCGTGGAGCACGATGAACTGCGAGAAGCCGCCGGTGGTGCCGCGGGCGCGGACGCTGCCGGGGGCAATCTCGTCGGTGATGTCGCGGAAATCGCCGCCCTCCGGGGCCTTGAACAGGCGCAGGGTGCTGTCGGCGGTATAGGCCAGCGCATGGGTGTGCAGCTCCACATGCACGACGCGCCGGAACGTCAGGCCGCCGCTCGGTGGCGGTGTCACCGTGATCAGCAGCGGCAACTGCGACGGCACCTGGCCGGTTTGCGTGCTGGGCAGCCGCGGCAGCAAGGCCGTGACCTGGGCCGGGGTCAGCAGTTCTGCGCTCAGGCCGAGGTTGGCCGGGCTGAGACCGCTGGCGTTGTCGAACTCCAGCGTCAGTTCCGCGAGCGGGTGCGGGCCGGCGCCGATTGCCGCCGTCGCCACATTGCCGCTCACGTCCACCTGCACCGGCAGTGGTTGCGCGGCGAGCCCGCCGCACGCCGCGACGGCGCAGAACAGCAGGCAAACCCTTGCGAACATCGTGTGCATCTGAAACCCCCTGTTGCATGTGCCGGCACTGCGCACCGCGCCTGCGTTCCGCCCGGCACCGCGGCGCGCGGCAGCGGCCTTCGTCCAGATCATACCGATCCGTACGGGTGATGCACGCGGCCCTGGGTGTTTCCACCCACGTGCAGTAGGGGCGATCCCGGATAGGCGCCACCGCGCGGCCGCGTCAGGCTGCAGTCACCCGCCCGTCCCGGGCCCACCAACCGGAGATTCCAGATGCCCATCCGTCGTCCCGCACTCGCCATCGGCATTTGCGCTGTGCTCGCCAGTGGAGTCTTCGCTGGCGGCAAGGCCGAAGCCGCCGCGCATCTGGACAGCCTGCTGGAGTCCAAGCTGGCCAGCACGCCGCTGACCGACGAGTTGCAGATCGTCATCACCTACAAGCAGTCCAAGCCGGTTTCGGCGGCGCAGCTGACCGTGTTGCACGACCTGGGCATCACCCGCGGCGTCAGCATGCAGACCCTGCCGATCGCCGGTGCGCTGGCCACGCCGGAGGAGATCCTGGCGCTGGCCGAGCGCGACGACGTCGCTTCGATCTACTACAACGCGCCGCTGCGCTACTTCAACCAGGACGCGCGCCAGGCCACCGGGGTCGACCGCGCGCAGAGCAATCCGGGCGACTTCGGCCGCACCGTGCCGTACACCGGCCGCGGCGTCGGCGTGCTGATCAACGACTCGGGCATCGACGCCACCCACCGCGACCTGGCCTATGGCGACCGCGTGGTGCAGAACGTGCTGGCCAACACCAACCTGCACAATCTGAACTCGATGCTGCCGGTCACCTACCTGGAGGGCGTGCCGAACACCGACGCCGGTTCCGGCCATGGCACCCACTGCGCCGGCACGGTCGGCGGCAGCGGCGCGCAGTCCGGCGGCAAGTACCGCGGCGTGGCGACCGGCGCCAGCCTGGTCGGCTACGGCTCCAGCGGTGTGCTGCTGGTGCTGGATGCGGTGGGCGGCCTGGACTACGCGGCCTCGCACCAGAACAGCTTCAAGGATCCGATCCGCGTCGTCAGCAACTCCTGGGGTACCTCCGGCAAGTTCGACCCGGCCGACCCGGTCAACGTCGCCACCTACGAGCTGTACAAGCGCGGCATCGTCAGCGTGTTCGCCGCCGGCAACGACGGTCCCAAGGAGGACACCCACAACCCGTATGCGCAGGCGCCGTGGGTGATCTCGGTCGCCGCCGGCAATGTCGACGGCACGCTGGCCGACTTCTCCTCGCGCGGCAAGGCCGGCGAGCGCGATACCTTCACCACCGCCGACGGCAAGAGCTGGACCCACATCAACCAGCCCAGCATCACCGCGCCGGGCGTGGATATCATCTCCACCCGCGCCTCCACCGGCCTGTTGCCGCCGCTGGCCGCGCAGAAGGACGAAAAGCTGATCGCGCCGGCGCAGCTGCCGTTCTACACCACCATGAGCGGCACCTCGATGGCCACGCCGCATGTGGCGGGTGTGGTGGCGCTGGTGCTGGAGGCCAATCCGAACCTGACCCCGGACCAGGTCAAGGACCTGATCGAGCGCACCGCCACACCGATGGCGGGACGTGCGTCCTGGGAAGTGGGCGCCGGCTATCTCAACGCCTACTCGGCGCTGCGCGAAGCCAGCAAGAAGTGACCGGATCGGGCGGACGCCAGCGTCCGCCCGATCCGCTGCAAGCGCAGTCGACCGCCGTGTCGGTGCTTGCGATGCAGTCCGGAGGCCGCCGTTCTTCGACCAAATGAAGCGCCGTCCGATCGACTGATGTCGTTGACGTTTTCGCGGTTGCCTTCGATCACGCTGTCGCCGTTCGGCGGCGTGGTCGGCAGCCACCGCGATCCCCCGTGCTGGACGTGCGGGGTTCCACCGCTCCCCGGAATGGCGTCCGGGAATCGGAATGGGCCCCGCACGTCCCGCATTCCTTTCGGCCGCACCGCGCGCCGATGCGCCGGATCGGGCACGCCGCTCCCGCCCCCTGTTTTTGCCGCATGTCGGCGCCCTCTGCCTGCAATGCACTCTGTTGCCGTTCCAGCCGCGGTGTTCGCTGGGTCGGGTGGCATGCCCCGGCGTGTGGCTCGCCGTGCAGTGCCGACTGCCGCGAGCGGCGACAGGGGAGCGCACCCTCCAATCCCGTGGTAGTTGCATGCGCCGCGGCTGAGTGTTTCCACCCGGCCGGCCTGGGTGCGATACCGGATTGGCCGCGCATCGGCGCGCCCGGCACGCTGCGGTGGCCGCCCGCTACGGGCTTCGACGATCCGGAGATTCCGCAATGTCCATTCGCCGTCCCGTTCTTGCCGTGGGTATCTGCGCCGTCCTCGCCGGCGGTGTGTTCGCCGGCGGCGACGCCCTGGCCGCTGCCCATCTCGACCAAGTACTGGAAGCCAAGCTCGCTGCTGCGCCGGCCGGTGACGCACTGCAGATCGTGATCACCTACGATCAGTCCGGGCCGGTCTCGGCCTCGCAACTCACCGCGCTGCATGCGCTGGGCATCACCCGTGGGATCACCATGCGCACGCTGCCGATCGCTGGCGCGCTGGCCACGCCTGCCGAGATCCGCGCGCTGGCGCAGCGCGACGACGTCGCCTCGATCTACTACAACGCACCGCTGCGCTATTTCAACAAGGAAGCCCGCGAGCTGACCGGCGTGGACCGCGCGCAGGGCAATCCCGGCGATTTCGGCCGCGCGCTGCCCTACAGTGGCCGCGGCGTCGGGGTGATGATCAACGACTCCGGCATCGATGCCACCCATCGCGATCTCGCCTACGGCACCCGCGTCGTGCAGAACGTGCTGGGCACCACCAACCTGGCCAACGTCGATGCGATGCTGCCGATCACCTATGCAGAGGGCGTGCCCAACACCGACCTCGGCTCCGGCCATGGCACGCACTGCGCCGGCACGGTCGGCGGCACCGGCGCGCAGTCCAACGGCGCCTATCGCGGCGTGGCGACCGGCGCCAGTCTGGTCGGCTACGGATCCGGCGCGGTGCTGCTGATCCTGGACGCGGTCGGCGGTCTGGATTATGCGGCCACGCATCAGTTCAGCTTCAAGGATCCGATCCGCGTCACCAGCAATTCCTGGGGCTCCTCCGGCAAGTTCGATCCGCAGAATCCGGTCAACGTCGCCACCTACGAGTTGTACAAGCGCGGCATCGTCAGCGTGTTCGCCGCCGGCAATGACGGCCCCAACGAGGACACCCACAATCCGTACGCGCAGGCGCCGTGGGTGATCTCGGTGGCCGCGGGCGAGAAGGACGGCACGCTGGCCGACTTCTCCTCGCGCGGCAAGCGCGGCGAGAGCGGCAGCTTCACCATGGCCGACGGCAAGACCTGGACCTATCTCAACGAGCCGACGATCAGCGCGCCCGGCGTGGACATCGTCTCCACCCGCGATTCCACCGGCGCGCTGCCGCCGTTGGCCGCGGACAAGGACAGCAAGCTGATCGCCCCTGCGCAACTGCCGTTCTACACCACCATGAGCGGTACCTCGATGGCCACCCCGCACGTGGCCGGCATCGTCGCGCTGCTGCTGGAGGCCAATCCGGACCTGACCCCGGACCAGGTCAAGGACCTGCTCGAACGCACTGCCACCAACATCCCCGGGCGCACATACTGGGAGGCTGGCGCGGGCTACGTGAATGCCTATGCCTCGCTGTTGGAAGCGAGCAAGCAGCGCAGCGGCTTCGGCAAGACGGTCAATTCCCTGCATCCGTTCTACAGCAATGCGCTGGTGCTGCCCGGCGGCAGCCAGCCGTTCGAGGTGGCGTTCTCGCCGGTGGGCACGCCGCAGACCCAGGCGTTCACCGTCGGCAAGGACGTCGCCTGGGTCAGCGCCAAGGCCACCATCGACGCAAACACCCAGGCGCTGGTGCTGACCGATCCGGACGGCGTCAGCCATGGCTCGCCGGTGGCGTTGCCGTTGCTGGGCAGCACGGTCAGTGTCGGTGCGCCGGGCAAGCCGGGCACCTGGACCATCAGTGTGCGCGGCATCGGTTCGATCAGCGGCGTGCCGGTGGCGCCCAAGGGCAGCAACGGCATCGCGGCCCCGGGCACGGTGCGCGGCACCCTGGATTTCCTGCGCAGCGGCGGCTACACCGGCCTCAACGACGTCGCCAGCGGCGATCGCGATCGCGGCGCGGTGGAGTACGCAGTCGCCAACCGCCTGATCGACGGTTACGCCGATGGCCTGTTCCGCCCGCAGAATCCGCTCAAGCGCGCGGAGTTGGCGCGTTACCTGGTGATGGGCGCCGGCGTGCGCCAGGCGCTGCCGGCCACGCCCAGCTTCAGCGGGCTCGGCCGCAACGACCCGGCCTATCCGTTCGCCGAGGCGGCGGTGGGCAAGGGCGGGGTGCTGCGCGACCTGCAGCAGAACCAGGCCGCGGTGCTGGGGCTGGTCGCCGGCGATTTCCGCCCCAACGACGCTGTCAGCAAACTGCAGCTGGCGTATTCGCTGGTGCAGGCGCTGGGCCTGCAGACGCAGGCGCTGGCCTTCGACGGCACGCTGTCGGTGAGTTACAACAACCAGCGCCTGCCGATCGAGGACGTGGCGGCGATCCCGAGCAACCTGCGCGGCTATGTGCAGCTGGCGCTGGATGCCGGCATCCTCAACGCGCGCTTCGCGGTGACCCAGGGGCCGCAGGACCTGCAGCCGACCCTGCATGCCTACTTCGATCCGGGCAGCACGGTGTCGCGCAGCGGCTATGCGGTGATCGCCGGGCGCTTCCTCGGCGTCAATCGGCAGGCCAAGGACTGAGGACTGCGGTGACCGCGGCGACAGCATGCGCGCAGGTGCAAGGCCTGCGCCGTGCTGGTTTTCTGCGGTAGGCGTCTGCTGCGGCTACGAGCGCGCCACCGGCAACCCGTTGTTGCCGCGGCTCGGCGGGATCTGTCCTTGCAACGTGTGGGAGCGGCTTCAGCCGCGACGCGATGTAGCAGGAATGCGCGTCGCGGCTCAAGCCGCTCCTGCAAATGACGTTTCGTCGTTGTTGGAGCTGCCCCGAAAACCGCTCCTACACGTGAGCCCGCCTGATCGCTGGAGGCCCCATAGGCGCGGCATCAGTTTTCCCGCGGATGCACGCTGACCGTGGCGGTCATGCCCGCAGCGAGCAGGGTGCCCTGCGGCACGCTGGCCGGATCGATGCGGATGCGCACCGGCACGCGCTGCGCCAGGCGGATCCAGTTGAAGGTGGGGCTGACGTTGGCCAGCAGCGAGGTGCCGGTCGGATTGTCGCTGTCGGAAATGCCGCGGGCGATGCCCTCGACCTGGCCGTGCAGCATCAGGCCGCCGCTCATCAGGCGGATGTCGGCGCGGTCGCCGACGTGGACCCGCGGCAGCTTGGTTTCCTCGAAATAGCCGTAGACCCACATCGCATCGTCGCGCACCAGCGCCAGGCGCGCACTGCCGGCCTGGGCGTAGTCGCCGACGCGCACTTCCAGATTGGTGATGTAGCCGTCGGCGGTGGCGCGGACCTGGGTGCGCTGCAGATCCAGCTCGGCCAGGTCGAGCGCGGCCTGCGCCTGTTCCACCGATGCCACCGCCTGCGCCTGCGCCGCGGTGGCCTGGCCGCGCAGCGCCGCGCTGCGGTGCACGTCGGCCTGCGCCGAACGCGCAGTGGCTTCGGCGTCCGAGCGCGCTTCGGCGGAGATCACCGCGGCGGCACGCGCGCGCCGTTCGGCCTGGGCGCGGCGCATCTGGAATTCCGCTTCGCTGGCTGCCTGGGTGGCGGCCGCCGCGGACAGGCTGGCGCCGGCCGCACGCGCCTGCGCCTGCGCGACCGCAAGGTTGGCGCGGGCCTTTTCCAGGGCCAGCTCGTAGCGCTTGCGGTCCACGCTGAACAGCAGGTCGCCGCGCTTGACGTGCTGGTTGTCGCGCACGGCGACCGCATCGACCAGGCCGGACACGTCCGGCGCGATCCGCACCACTTCCGCGCGCACGCGGCCGTCGCGGGTCCAGGGCGAGAGCATGTAATGGCGCCACAGCGCATGCGCCAGCAGGGCGGCGACCAGCACCACGATGGCGGTCAGGGCGAAACGGATCAGGGCAGGGGTCTTCATGGCGGGACTCACGGAAGAAGGAGCAGGCCGAGTGCGGCGAAGGCGCCGACGTAGACGGCCAGACGGAACAGGGAGGGATGCCAGGCGTAGCGATACAGGCCGGCGCGGCCGGCGACCGCGTCCAGCGCCCAGGCCACCAGCAGCAGGGCCACGCCCAGCACCAGCAGGCCGGGCACGTACACGCCGGCGATCGAGAGTTCAGCGGGCAGCAGCATCGTCGGCTCCTGGGGTGGCGGTGGTCGGCGCAGGCGTATCGGCCAGCGCGGCGAGAACGGAATCGGCGTCGAGCAGCGCGCCGCGCAGCAGCAACAAGTGCTCGCGGGTGGGCTTCCAGCGCAGCGGTACCGCGCCTTCCACCTGGCTGGCGGCCAGCGCTGCCTCCACCCGCTGCAAGGCGTGCCGGTGCCGTTGCGGACTGGGATCGAGATACAGGTCGGCCAGTGCCTGCACGGCGGCCTCCACTGCGGTGGCCAAAGCCGGCGGCAGCGTGCCTTCGGCCGCATCGCGGCGCAGTTCGACCAGGGTGCGCCCGGTTTCGTGCACCGACAGCGCCCAGCCGAGCAGGTCGCGCAGTTCGTCGCTGCCCGGCGGGGTGTGCGCGACGATCTGCTGGAACAGGTCGCGGTTGACGCTCTCCAGTTGCAGCGCCAGCCCCGGCAGCGGCGCACGCGCGGCCAGCGTGGTCTGCCGCCGCAGCCGCTCCAGCAGGCGCCGGCGCTGCCAGCGGGTGCCGATCACCGGCGGCACGAATACGAACGTCGCGCTCACCGCCAGCGTCCCCAGCAGCAGCGGCACCACGCTGTTGAAGGTGGCCGCGGCGTTGAAGCTTGGCGTCGGCTGGACCGCCAGGATCGAAACGAAGGCCAGGTTGGCGCCGGTGGCGAAGCCGTACAGCGCCGGTTTCGAGGCCAGGTACAGGGTCACCAGCAGGAACGGCAGGGTGCCGGCGACGAACAGCACATAGCCGTCCATCTGCGGCAGCACCAGCAACTGGCACACCACGCCGAGCACGATGCCGAACACGAACCCCTTGAACAGCGAGCGCGCGGCAGCGGGCGCGTTGGCGCTGGACGACAGGATCGCGCTCAGCGCCACTGCCTGGAACACCGCGGTGGCGCCGCTGATCCAGCCGGCCTGGATCCACAGCCAGCACATCGTCGCCACCAGCAGCGCGCTGCGCAGCGCGGTCAGTGCGGCCGCGGCGTAGTCGTTGCCGCGCACGAACACCGCGGTGTCGCCGCGGTCCTGCGGCGTGCGCCACTGCTGCGGCGCGACCAGGGTCGCCTCGGTGGCCACGTAGTCGTGCAGGTCGGCGAAGAACCGCTGCAGCAGCGACACGCCGGTGTCGAATCCCTCGTGCCGTGCCGCCGGCAGGGCCGCACGCGCTTCGGCCGCACGCGTCGCCAGCGCATCGCGGCACGCCGCCAGCTTGCGCGCGGTCGCGGCCGCGCCCTCGCGTCCGCCACGATCGCTGAGCGCGGCCTTCAGCGGCCGATACAGGCCGATCAGCGCCTCGGCCACCTCCGCATCGCCGCTGCGCAGCAGCCGGTTGATGTAGTGGTGCAGCGCCTGGAAGCTGGTCGATACCGCCATGAAGCGCTGGTTGAGCAGGCGCAGGCGGCCGCTGCGCACCCGTGCCTCCGGATCCTCGAACACCACCGAACTGCGCAGGTCCTCGATGGTCACCGCGTCGCGCACGAAGCGCAGGTGCGCCTGCTCCATCGCCTCACGCGGCAACTGGCCGCCGGTGGCGTCGCGGACGAAGTCCAGGAAGCCGTCGGACGCGCGGCGCACGGTGTCGCGCAGGGTCTGGCGCAGCCGGCTGGGAAACACCACGTCGCTGACGATGCCGGTCACCAGCAGGCCCAGCACCACCTCGGTTACCCGCGCCACCACCAGGTTGAACACGTTCTGCGGCTGGTTCACCGCCGGCAGCGCGATCAGCGCCACCGTGTAGCCGGACAGCACGAAGGCATAGGCCTTGAAGTTGCGGTACAGCAGCGCGCCGCCGGTGCAGGCGCCGATCCACAGCGACAGCGCCAGCACGAACAGCACCGGCTCCTGCGGGAACAGCGCCACCATCGTCAGCGCGGCGACGCTGCCGATCAGCGTGCCCAGCACCCGGTAGAAGCCCTTGGCGAAGACCATGCCGGTCTGCCGGTGCATCACCACCACCACGGTGATCATCGCGGTCATCGGCGAGGCCAGGTCCAGACGCAGGGCGATCCAGCCGGCCAGATAGATCGACAGCAGCGTGCGCAGCACGAACAGCCAGGCCTCGCCTTCGCCGCGCAGGGCGTCGGCCAGCAGGGTGCGCAGGCCTGGCGCTGCCTCGGCAGCGGCGGCGGCGTTGGGGTGCTGCGCGCTCATGCGGCGTCCTCGACCCCGCGCAGCAGGGTCTTCAGCAGCGCCTGCAACTGCGCCAGCGCCGCCGGATCCAGGTGCCGCACATACGTGTCGAGCTGGACGGAGAGGTCGGGGATCAGCGCCTCGATCAGGCGCTCGCCGGCCTCGGTCAGGCGCAGCAGCAGCATGCGCCGGTCCTCGGCACTGGGCATGCGCTGGATCAGGCCCTTGTCGACCAGCTGACTGGTCAGACGGGTGATGTTGGCCGACTTCTCGCCCGCCGCGTCGCTCAGCTGGGACGGGTTCAAGATTCCGTCGGGGCTGGCGTCGATCATCATCAGCACGTTGTATTCGGCGTAGCTCAGGCCATAGGGCCGCAACACCTCGTTGCTCTGGTCGAGGCTGAGCTTGTGCAGCAGCTTGATCAGCCGCAGGACCAGCGCGGCTTGCCGCGGGAAGTGCGGATGCTTGCGGGCGGTCACGTCCAGGCGCTGCTCGGTGGCGGCGAAGCGACTCATACGCGGCTCGATGATTTGTATATGTGTAAATAATACATTTATGTATTAATTTTGCGGTAACGCCGGCTGAACGCGGCCCGCTGAAGGGGGAGTCCAGGAAAAACGCGCGGACAGGCCTGCGCCGAGGGCGCAACGCATTAGCGTGGCGCGTGGAAGGTCGAGGCAGCGCCTGTGTCCGGTGAAGCGCAGGTCGACGCGCAGGCGCGTTCCGCGCCCCGGAAACCGGGATGTCGCGTTCGAGAGAGAGAGAGAGCGGGGCAGGTGGCGCCTCAGCGCCACCGCCGGGTCAACGCAGCACGCCGTCCAGGCCGGGCGCGGGCGAGAGCATGTTGCGGGTGTCGATCTCGAAGCTGCGCGGCTTCTTGTCTTCCGGCGTCGCGGCGATGCTGCCCTTCAGGGTGTACTCCAGACTGCGGCGGCCGGCCAGGGCGTCGGCGACGGCCATGCGCGCGCTCGAGCTGGGCTTCAGCGCGACGCTCACCACGTCCGCCGTCTCCGGGCCGATCGAAATGCCGGGCGCGGCCTGCAGGCTGCCGGCCGCTTCGCCGCCCACACCCAGGTCCAGGCGCAGGGTGTCGTAGCGCATCGGAATGCTGCTGTAGTTCTGCAGGCGCAGGTCCACCTTCCAACTGCCGTCCATGTTGACCGTCAGTTGCTGCACGCTGGCGGCCGGGTCGGACACACGCCGCACGATGCCGTCGCCGCAGGCGCCGAGCAACGCGGTGCACAACACGAGCAAGCCGAGGCGGAGCGGGTGACGCATGGGCGGAATCCACGGAAAGGAAGACCGGCGAAGACTACACCACACCCCTGTCTGCCGTGGTGGCGCAGCGATGGCGGAGCCTGCCCCGGACTGCGCGGGCTGCGGAAGCTGGCGGCATGCCGGCGGTCGCGCGCGTGACGTGACGCAAGGCCGACAGCGGACACGCTCTATTGGCGCCTTCGCTTGGTGTCGAGCGCTTCCGCCACTGGAATGGCAGGCCCGCCCAACCTAGCTGCGCGATGGCGTCGTCCACGTCGTGCCATCTGCCGTCAGCCCTCAATCCGGCATGCGGCCGGCCTGTGGGCCGGCCATTACTCCGTTCCGTTATGCCATCCACCTCCGTTGCTGCTTCTCCGATCGCCCTTGGCGCAGCAACCCACCAGATCATCCAGGCTGACCCGCACGTGCCTGCGGACGTTCAGGTACGGCGGAATGACCGCGGCTGGCCGGGCGTCCGGTCGGTGTCCTCGGCGATCCGGCCAGCGGCCATCACCAAGGCGTCCCTGCCGTGCGCCGGCCGGATGCCGAGGACGTGTCCAGCATCGCGCCCCCTCGGATCGGACGCAGTCGGCGCAGGCCGCGGCGGTCGGTAGGAAAATTCTGCAACATTGCGCTTGCCCAATCCCGATCACCTCGCTATGATGCGCGTCCTCGCACCGGTCCTGCCGCGTTGCGCAGTGGCCGAGTAGCTCAGTTGGTAGAGCAGGGGATTGAAAATCCCCGTGTCGGCGGTTCGATTCCGTCCTCGGCCACCATTCTTTCAGGGCTTGCAGCAATGCGGGCCCTTTTCTTTTGCCGCGAGGGTTTGCGGCATCTGCATGCCTTGGCGGTGTGTTGTGCTGCCTTGGTCGCCGTCGTCGAAGGTGGCGTACGGCGTCGCCATTCGGCGCCCTGGCCGATCTCCTGCGCTATGCGGATTTCCGCATGCGCGAGGCCTGTTGCGACGGTCCTTTGCCCTGATCGGGTGTGAAGAAGGTGTGTCCACGTCCGTAGACAACTGCACCCAGTTCACGGTTTTTCGGGATCTTCCGCTCAATCAATGGCGCTGCCTGTCGTAATCATAGGCACGGGCAATCGGGGGGGGACCTGCCAATGACCAGCGGATTCGGACGGAGATGTGGCGGCGTGGCCCTGCTGTTGGCCATGGCCGGCAACGCCGTGGCGGCCCCTTCCGACCGGACCGAGCATGCGGGCGAGCAGGGCGGTCCCGGTGCGGATGCGCCCTACATCGAGCAGGTCGGTTCCGAGTGCGTGATGGTCAATACCTACCTGCAGCGGCGCGACGGGGTGGTCGAGCGCGTGGTGCTGCGCGAGCCGGTGCAGTGCGCCAGCCGGCCGGACCAGCGCTCCATGGCCGATCTGAGCAACTGACCGCCGCGCCATGACGGCCGGCGTCCCGCGCAGCGCTTTACATCGCTGCGCCGCTCCTGCATAAGCTGCTGCTTCCCGTCCATCGGAACCTGCGCATGCGCCTTTCGCCGATCGCGCTGCTGTTGCTGGCGTGCCTGTTGTGCCTCGCACCGCCGCTGCGCGCCGCGCAGCCGGTGAGCTCGGTCGCCGCGTTCGATCTCGGCCGTTATGCCGGGCAATGGCACGAGATCGCGCATCTGCCGGTTTCCTTCCAGAAGAAATGCGTCGGCGACGTCACCGCGGCCTATGTGCTGCGCGACGACGGTCAGGTCGGCGTGCGCAACGCCTGCCGCACCGCCAGCGGCGACACGCTGGCGGCCGACGGTGTGGCCCGGCGGGTGGAGGGCCATCCCGGGCGGCTGCAGGTGCGCTTCGCGCCGGATTGGCTGGCCTGGCTGCCGATGGTGTGGGCCGACTACTGGGTGATCGCGCTCGACCCGGATTATCAATGGGCGCTGATCGGCGAACCCGGACGCAAGTACCTGTGGGTGCTGTCGCGCTCGCCGCGCATGCAGCGCAGCGTGTTCGAGGGCATCAAGGCCAAGGCGGTGGCGATGGGGTACGACCTCGACCCGCTGCTGGTGGTCGCGCCGCTGGACTGAGTGGACGCTGCCGGCGCGTCGTTGCGGGCGGATCGGTGTCACATGGGCGACAGGCGCTGAGGATTGGGCCATCGCTGGGACTTTGCCGCGCGCTGTACGACGCTTGGGGCAGCGACTTGCAGTTCGCTGTGGCCGGCTGCTTCCGCCGGCGGTGGCTGGCGCCCTGGAAGATGTGCCTTGGCGCCTGCTGTCTGGCAGTGCATCGTGCATGCCGGGTGACGCGTCGCAGGCCACCGTGTGGGACGGATGCTGCAACCGCTCGGCGTCAGCCGGGAAATGCCGTCAGTGCCGCGGCCAGCAGGTCTGCGCTGTCGCCGTCGCGCAGCGCCTGCAGGGCGTTGCGGCCATCGGCCAGGCGCACCTCCCGCAGCCATTGCGACAGCGTCGCCAGATCGCTGCCGCAGCCGTTCCAGGCCACGCAGATGGTGTCGCCGACATTGTGCAGGTCGGCGTGGTTCAGATGCTCCAGGGTGCCGTCATACGCCAGCCAGGCGAGTGCGCGTTGCGCATCCTCCGGTGCGCCATAGGCGGCGCCGTCGATCAGCGACAGCAGGTCGCTGCTGTCGGCGCGCCGCCCGGCCCGGCGCCGTTCGGCGCGACGCATGCCCTGCAGGATCGCCTTGATCCTTTCTTCGTGAATGCTGTCGGTCATGAGCGGCGAGGCGATGCGGGTGGACGGGTCACTCTGCGCGCTCGGCACGCAGTTGCAGTTCGCCGTCGGCCAGGCGTGCGCGCAGCCGATCGCCGGGCGCCACCTGGGCGGCCGAGCGCACCACGCTGCCGTCGTCGACGCGGGTCAGGATGCTGTAGCCGCGCGCCACGGTCGCCAACGGGCTGACCGTCTCTAGGGCGCGCGCCAGTGCGCGCAGGCGCTGTGCATCGGTCTGCAGTTGCCGCGCCATCGCCGCCTGCGGACGTCGGCCCAGCGCCAGCAGGCGCACCCGCAGCATCGCCAGCCGCCGTTGCGGCTGCGCGGCGCGCAGCACCGCGGCGGCATGGCGCAACTGGGCATGCCGGCGTTCCTGCTGTTGACGCCATACCGCCGCCAGCCGCCGTCCGATCTCCTGCTGGCGGCGCTGCAGCAACTGCAGGCGCACCTGCGGGCTCTGCGCCTGCAGGCGCAGCAGGGCGCGGTCGGCGCGTTGCTGCGCTTGCCGCAGCCGGTGCTGCTGCCAGCGCAGCAACGCGGCATGCTGGGAGCGCAGGCGCGCGCCGAGATCGCGCTGATCGGGCACCAGCAATTCGGCGGCGACCGACGGGGTGGGCGCGCGCAGGTCGGCGGCGAAATCGGCCAGGGTCACGTCGGTCTCGTGGCCGACGGCCGACACCACAGGGGTGACTGCCGCGGCGATGGTGCGTGCCAGGTGTTCGTCGTTGAACGCCCACAGGTCCTCGAGCGAACCGCCGCCGCGGGTCAGCAGGATCGCGTCGTAGCGGCCGCTGGCGTCTGCCTGGCGCAGCAACGTGGCGATCTGCGCCGCGGCGCTGTCGCCCTGGACCAGGCTCGGCAGGATGTCCACCTGCAGCAGCGGCATGCGCCGGCCGAGCACGCTCAACACGTCGCGCACCGCGGCGCCGCTGGGCGAGGTGATGACCGCCAGGCGCCGCACGAAGCCGGGCAGGGCGCGCTTGCGCTCGCTGGCGAACAGGCCTTCGGCGGCGAGCCGGGCCTTGAGCTCCTCGAACGCCCGGCGCAACGCGCCTTCGCCGGCTTCCTCCAGATGATCCAGCACCAACTGGTAGTCGCCGCGCGCTTCGTACAGGGTCAGGCGCCCGCGCGCCAGCACCCGCAGGCCTTCGCGCGGCACGAACCGCAGCCATTGGCTCTTGGGCTTGAACATCGCGCAGCGCACCTGCGCGCGCGCATCCTTCAGGGTGAAATAGAGGTGGCCGGACGAGGGGCGGGTGACGTTGCCCAGTTCGCCTTCCACCCAGGCCAGCGGGAAGGCGCTCTCCAGCAGGTCGCGGGCCAGCGTGTTGAGCTGGCTGGGGCTGAGGATCTGGTCGGCGCGATCGGACATGCGGGCAGTGCAGGGCGTACGGACGCCTATCCTCGCACGTCGGCAGCTGCGTCCGGCTGCGTCGACTTGGCTGCATGCCGGGCCAGCGCCCACTGCACGTGCTCGCGCACCAGCGGCGAGGGATGCTGCGCGCGCGCGCCTAGCGCGGCCAGTACCTGTGGCGTGGTCGGCGCGTTGCCCAGCGCCACTGCCAGATTGCGCAGCCAGCGCTCGTGACCGCTGCGGCGGATCGCGCTGCCTTCGGTGCGGCGCAGGAACTCGTCTTCCTCCCAGGCGAACAACTGCGCCAGCGTGGCCTTGTCCAGATCGTTGCGCGCGCGGAAGTCCGGCTCGTCGCTGCGCTTGGCGAACTTGTTCCAGGGGCAGATCAGCTGGCAGTCGTCGCAGCCGAAGATGCGGTTGCCGATCGCCGCGCGCAGTTCCTCGGGAATCGCGCCGTCGTGTTCGATGGTGAGGTAGGCGATGCAGCGGCGCGCATCGAGTCGGTACGGCGCGACGATCGCCTGGGTGGGGCAGACGTCGATGCAGCGCGTGCAGGTGCCGCAGTGGGCGCTGGCCGGCGGGTCGATCGGCAGCGGCAGATCGACGTAGATCTCGCCGAGGAAGAACCAGGAGCCGCCGTTGCGGTCGATCAGGCAGGTGTGCTTGCCGATCCAGCCCAGGCCGGCGTCGCGCGCCAGGGCGCGTTCGAGCACCGGCGCCGAATCGACGAACACGCGGTGGCCGAACGGGCCGATCTCGTCCTGGATGCGCTCGGCCAGCTTCTGCAGACGGTTGCGCATCAGCTTGTGGTAGTCGCGGCCCAGCGCATAGCGCGCGACGTAGGCGCGCTCGCCGTCGCGCAGCGTGTCCCAGGCCGAATCGTCGTCGTTGCGGCCGTAGTCCAGGCCCACCGAGATCACCCGCAATGTGCCGGGGATCAGCTCCGCCGGGCGGGAACGCTTGTCGCCGTGCTGGGCCATCCAGTGCATCGTGCCGTACAGGCCCTGTTCCAGCCAGTCGCGCAGATGCGCCTCGTCCTGCTGCAGTTCGATGCCGGCGATACCGCAGCGCTGGAAGCCCAACGTGCGCGCCAGCGCGCGGATGCGCGCGGCCGCGGTGTGGGGATCGGCGATGTCGAGGCGGGCGGACATCGCGCAAGTTTAGAATCCCGTGCATGTACGACTGCTTCGATCTCCATGCCACCGCGGACGCGCGCCGCATCGATGCGCAGGCCACCGCGCTGCTGGGCGGCGACGGCTACACGCTGATGCAGCGCGCCGGCCAGGCCGGGTGGCAGACGCTGCTGCAGCGCTGGCCGCAGGCGCAGCGCATCCTGGTGGCCTGCGGCAGCGGCAACAACGGTGGCGATGGCTACGTGCTGGCGCGGCTGGCGCATCGCGCCGGGCGCCAGGTGCGTGTGCTGCAGTTGTCCGGGCGCGGCCCGCAATCGCCGCTGGCGCAGCGCGCCTGCACCGACTACATCGGCGTCGGCGGTCGCATCGAGGAGTTCGACGCGGCACTGGCGCCGGCCGACGTGGTGGTCGATGCGCTGCTGGGCATCGGCCTCAATCGCGCGCCGGACGCCGAACTGGCGGCGCTGCTCGGCGCGCTGGGAGGACTTGGCGCGCCGGTACTGGCGCTGGATGTGCCCAGCGGCGTGGACGCCGAAACCGGCAGCGTGCCCGGCGCGGTGTTGCCGGCGACGCTGACCTTGCAGTTCATCGTGGCCCACGCCGGCTTGCATACCGGTGCGGCCTTGAACCATGTCGGCGAGCGCGCACTGGCCACGCTGGCGGTGCCGCCGGCTGCGTTCGCCGGTTGCGTGCCGCGCGCACAGGCCTGGACCGTCGGCGCCTTGCGCCGCCATCTGGCGCCGCGCCGGCAGGACAGCCACAAAGGCGACTCCGGGCATGTGCTGTGCGTCGGCGGCAATCTCGGCAGCGGCGGAGCGGTGATGCTCAGTGCCGAATCGGCCCTGCGCAGCGGGGCCGGCCTGGTCAGCGTGGCGACCCGCAGCGCGCACGTGGCACCGCTGCTGGCGCGCTGCCCGGAGGCGATGGCGCATGTGGTCGACGAGGCGGCGGCGCTGGCGCCGTTGCTGCGCAAGGCCAGCGTGGTGGCGCTCGGTCCCGGGCTGGGCCAGGACGCCTGGGCGCAGACGCTGTGGCAGACGGTCCTGGCCGATTCGGACCGCGCGCTGATCCTGGATGCCGATGCATTGAACCTGCTTGCGCAGGCGCCGCGGCCCGTCCCGCAGGCGGTACTGACCCCGCACCCGGGCGAGGCCGGGCGCCTGCTCGGCATTTCAACGGCCGAGGTGCAATGCGATCGCTTCGCGGCCGCCGCGGCCTTGGCCGAACGCTACCAGGCGACGATTGTGCTGAAGGGGGCCGGCAGCCTGGTCGCCGCGCCCGGGCAGACGCCGCGGGTGATCGCCGCCGGCAATCCGGGCATGGCGGTCGGCGGCATGGGCGATCTGTTGACCGGGGTGATCGCGGCGCTGCGCGCGCAAGGGTTGCCGGCGTTCGAGGCGGCCAGCGTCGGCGCGCTGCTGCATGCCGGCGCCGGCGATCGCGCGGCCGCCGACGGCCAGCGCGGCCTGCTGCCCACCGACCTGTTGCCGGCGCTGCGGCGCCTGTCCAATCCGGAATCCGAACCATGAGCCTCAGCTTGTTCCTGCTCGACAGCGAGGCCACCGAGCGCCTCGGCCGCGTGCTGGCCGCGACCCGCCCGGCGCAGGCCGCGGTGCATCTGCACGGGGATCTGGGTGCCGGCAAATCGACCCTGGCACGGGCGCTGCTGCGCGCGCTCGGGGTGCAGGGCGCGATCCGCAGCCCCACCTACACCCTGGTGGAGCGTTACCCGCTGGCCGATGGCGAGGCCTGGCACCTGGATCTGTACCGCATCGGCGTGGCGGGCGAGCTGGATTTCCTCGGGCTGGACGAGGGCGGGGCCACGCTGTGGCTGGTGGAATGGCCCGAGCGCGGCGGCGACGTGCTGGCGCCCGCCGATCTGGACGTGCGCCTGGCGGTGCGCGGCGACGGGCGTCTTGTCGCCCTGCAGGCGCGTACCGAGGTGGGGACCGCCTGGCTGGCGCAGCTGGTCCAGCAGGCCGACTTGCAGGGACTTTTTGCCGGCTGACGCTAGAAAGTGAAGGCAGGTTATGGATTATTAAGGGAAAACCGCTTGCCTTTGACTCCCGGCGATGTTTGAATCGCGTTATGCGCCCGGGGACCCGTTTTTTCGCCAGTTTCGCCGCTGCCGCAGGCTGGTGCCTGGCGGCGCAGACGGCGTTTGCCGGGCAGGTGCAGTCGGTCTCGCTCGACAACGGCGCCACCGGCACCCGCGCCGAGATCCGTCTGCAGGGCAGCGGTGGCTTCAGCACGCTGTCGCTGGCCAATCCCAATCGCCTGGTCGTCGATCTTCCCGATTCCTCCGCTGCCAAGGGCCTGAAGCTGCCGGCCGGCGGCGGCGTGGTCAGCGCAGTGCGCACCGGGCATCCGGTGCCGGGCACCCTGCGCATCGTGTTCGACCTGAGCAGTTCGGTGGTGGCGTTCAAGCCGCAGATGCAGACCATCGGCGGCAGTTCGGTGCTGGTGATCGAGTGGCCGGGCGAGGCACCGGCGGGCAAGACGGTCGCCGCCGACGCGCCGGCAGCCGTGGCCCCGCTGCCGCAGGCCGCGCCTGTCGCAGCGCCCAAGCCGGTAGTGGATGCGCGTGCCGAAGCGGCGCGTGCGACTGCGGCGCTGACTTCGTCGGTGGTGCAGCGTGCCAGCCAGCCGGCGCCGACCCCGGTGCAGCCGCCCGCCGCGCCCACGCCAGCCCCGACCGTCGTTGCCTCTGCGCCGAGCGTTGCTGCCGCGGTGGCCGGCCGTCCTATGCCCGGCGTTGTGCCGACGCCGGCGCCTGCGACAGTCGCGCCGCCGGCGAACGCGCCGTCCGAGCGTGACGACGCGGACGACGATGCGGCGGTGGCTGCTGCCGCCGAAGCACGGCCGGTGATGCCGAGCGCGGCCTCGCGGGTGAAGATGGCGCCCGGCATGCGTCCGCTGATCGTGGCCATCGATCCCGGCCATGGCGGCCAGGATCCCGGCGCCAGTGGTCCGACCGGCAAGCATGAGAAGGACGTGACCCTGGCGATCGGCCGCGAACTGGCGCGCCAGATCAACGCCACGCCGGGCATGAAGGCCTACATGACCCGCACCACCGACGTGTTCATTCCTCTGCCGATGCGCGCGCAGAAGGCGCGTGCGGCCAAGGCCGACATCTTCATTTCGATCCACGCCGACGCAGCCGAGAACCGCAGCGCGACCGGCTCCTCGGTGTACGTGCTGTCGACCAAGGGCGCGTCCTCGCAGCGCGCGCGCTGGCTGGCGGACAAGGAAAACGCCGCCGACCTGATCGGCGGCGTGCGCCTGCAGAAAACCGACAGTACGCTTGCCAACGTCTTGCTGGACCTGGCCCAGAGCGGCCACATGAAGTCCTCCGAAGATGCGGCCGAGCAAGTGCTGGGCGGACTCAAGCGGATCGGCAACAACCACAAGCCCGAGATCGAGCGCGCGAACTTCGCGGTGCTGCGCACCTCGGACATGCCGGCGATGCTGGTCGAGACTGCCTTCATCTCCAACCCGGACGAAGAGCGCCGGCTGACCGATCCGGCCTACCAGCGCCGCATCGCCGGTGCCGTGCTCGATGGCGTCAGCACCTTCTTCACCCGGCAGCCGCCGCCGGGCACGCTGTTCGCCGCGCGCGCGCAGGCCGAGGCGGAAGCGGCCAGCACGGTGGCCGGCGGCAGCCGTTGAGGCGCTATCATTAACGGCTGATCCTCGATGACGGCGTCCGCGCCGCGAGCCGTGCCGATGTTCTTCTTCTGCTGTCGTTTTCGTCCTGTCGCCTCGACCGGCGCGCGTCTGTGCGCGCATGGAGCGAGCACGGCATGAGCATCCGTCAGCTGCCCGAGATCCTGATCAACCAGATCGCCGCCGGCGAAGTGGTCGAGCGTCCGGCCTCTGTCGTCAAGGAACTGGTGGAGAACGCGCTGGACGCCGGTGCGCACCGCGTCGACATCGATCTGGAAGAAGGCGGCGTGCGCCTGATCCGCATCCGCGACGACGGTGGCGGCATCGCGCCCGAGGAACTGCCGCTGGCAATCTCGCGGCACGCGACCAGCAAGATCGCCTCGCTGGACGACCTGGAATCGGTGGGCACGCTCGGGTTTCGCGGCGAAGCGTTGCCGTCGATCGCCTCGGTCAGCCGCTTCACCCTGGCCTCGCGCCGATCCGGAGACGAACACGGCGCAGCGCTGCAGGTCGAAGGCGGCAAGGTCGGCGAGGTGCAGCCGCGCGCATTGCCGCCGGGCACCCTGGTCGAGGTCCGCGAGCTGTTCTACAACGTGCCGGCGCGGCGCAAGTTCCTGCGCGCCGAACGCACCGAACTGGGCCACATCGAGGAGTGGCTGCGTTCGCTGGCGCTGGCGCGCCCCGACGTGGAGCTGCGCGTCTCGCACAACGGCAAGCCGTCGCGGCGCTACAAGCCGGGCGATCTGTACTCGGACGCGCGCCTGGGCGAGACCCTGGGCGAAGACTTCGCAAAGCAGGCGCTGCGCGTGGACCACAGCGGTGCCGGCCTGCGCCTGCATGGCTGGATCGCGCAGCCGCATTACTCGCGCGCCAGCGCCGACCAGCAATACCTCTACGTCAACGGCCGTTCTGTGCGCGATCGCAGTGTCGCTCATGCGGTGAAGATGGCCTACGGCGATGTGCTGTTCCATGGCCGCCAGCCGGCTTATGTGCTGTTCCTGGAACTGGAACCGGCGCGGGTGGACGTCAACGTGCATCCGGCCAAGCACGAGGTGCGTTTCCGCGATGCGCGGCTGATCCATGATTTCGTCTACCGCACGCTGCAGGATGCGCTGGCGCAGACCCGTGCCGGCAGCCTGCCCGGCGCGATCGGCGCCGACGCCGCGCTGCCGCCGCCAGCCGCGGGTACTGCGGCCTGGGCGGGCACAGGCGCGCCGAACAGTGGCGGTGGTGGTGGTGGTGGGGGCGGGCAGGGCTACGGTTACGGCGCGCAGTGGCGCCCGGCGCAATCGCCGCTGGGCTTGCGCGTGGAAGAGGCGCCTGCAGCGTACGCGGCGCTGTACGCGCCCACCGCCGATGCGGGAAGCGCCGCCGGCCTGCCGCGGCAGACCCAGGACCCTGCCGGCGGCCTGCCGCCGACTGCCGCCGACAGCGGCGTGCCGCCGCTCGGCTACGCCATCGCGCAATTGCACGGCATCTACATCCTGGCCGAGAACGCCGACGGCCTGATCGTGGTCGATATGCACGCCGCGCACGAGCGCATCGGCTACGAGCGTTTGAAGACCGCGCACGATGGCATCGGCCTGCATGCGCAGCCGCTGCTGGTGCCGATCACCCTGGCAGTCGGCGAACGCGATGCCGACACCGCCGAGCGCGAGGCGGAGACGCTGGCCGCGCTCGGGTTCGAGATCACCCGCAGCGGACCGCAATCGCTGCACGTGCGCAGCATTCCCGCACTGCTGGCGCAGGCCGAGCCGGAGGCCTTGCTGCGCGACGTGCTCACCGACCTGCGCGAACACGGCCACAGCGGTCGTGTCGCCGGCGCGCGCGATGCGCTGCTGTCGACCATGGCCTGCCACGGCGCGGTGCGCGCCAACCGCCGCCTCACCATTCCGGAAATGAACGCACTGCTGCGCGACATGGAGGCCACCGAGCGCTCCGGACAATGCAATCATGGGCGTCCGACCTGGGCGCGGTTCACCCTGGGCGAGATCGATCGTTGGTTCCTGCGGGGGCGGTGATGGACAAGCGGATGTGGACGACGGCGCTGCTGGCGGCGCTCGTCGCCTTGGGCGGATGCGGCAAGCAGGCGCCGGCACCGGCCGCGCCGAAGGCGATGGACGCACGGTTCGTGGCGGACGAACAAGCCTGGCGTGCGCAGCGCCAGCGCGAACTGCAGGCGCCGGACGGCTGGACCAGCCTGGTCGGCCTGCACTGGCTGGAACTGAAGGAGCACTACGTCGGCAGCGGCCCGGACAGCGGCATCCGCCTGGCGGTGGGGCCGGCGCGGATGGCGCTGGTGTCGCAGGCGCAGCGCGAGGTGTACCTGACGCCCGAGCGTGGCGCCGGACTGAGCGTCGCCGGTGCGCCGGTGCAGGGGCGCATCCGCGTGTACAGCGACCACGATCCGCAGCCGACGGTGATCGACTTCGACGACGGCAAGGGCAAGCTCAGCCTGATCGAACGTGGCGGCCGTTATGCGCTGCGGGTCAAGCACGCCGATGCGCCGACCCGGCTGGGTTTCGCAGGCGTGCCGTACTGGCCGCTGGCCGAATCCTGGCGCGTGCGCGGGCGTTTCGTGCCCAATCCACCGGGCACGACCCTGCCCATCGTCGACATCATCGGCGTCACCACGCCATCGCCGAATCCCGGTGCGCTGGAGTTCGAGCGCGGCGGCAAGCGCTACCGCCTGCAGGCGATCGGCGAACCCGGCCAGCCGCTGTTCGTGGTGTTCGCCGACCGCACCAGCGGTCGCGGCAGCTACCCCGCCGGGCGCTTCCTGGACGTGGACCCGCCCGCGGCCGACGGCAGCGTGGTGCTGGATTTCAACCGCGCCTACGACCCGCCGTGCGCGTTCACCCCGTTTGCCACCTGTCCGTTGCCGCCGCCGGAGAACCGCCTCGACCTGGCGGTGGATGCCGGCGAGAAGGCCTACGCCGCCGCCCATTGACCCGAGGATGCCGATGACCCCGTTCCCGCGCCTGTTGCGCCGCTTGCTGGTGGGCCTGTCGCTGTGCCTGGCGTTGCCGGCCTTGGCCCGCACGCCGCCGCCGGTGGCCGCGACGCCTGTCGCGCCCGCCGCCGCAGCGCCTACGGTGGTGCCGCCCACGCCGCTGTTGTGGAAGGTCAGCGGCCCGCGCGGCACGCTGTACCTGCTGGGCTCGTTCCACATGCTCAAGGCCGACGACTATCCGCTGGCGCGCGAAGTCGATGCGGCCTACGCGGCGTCGCCGCGGCTGCTGTTCGAACTGGCGCCGAAGGACGTGGATGCGCCGCAGCTGGGTGCGCAGATGCTGCAGGCGGCGCAACGCCACGACGGCAAGCGGCTGCAGGACGATCTGGACCCGGCGACCTGGGAGCGGCTGCGCCGCTATGCCGCCGGCCACGGCCTGCCGCTGGCGCAGATGAGCGGCTTCGAGCCGTGGTTCGTCGGCCTCAGCATCAGCATCGCCGACATGAAGGCGCAGGGCCTGGAGGCCGATGCCGGGCTGGATCGTCATTTCATGACACTGGCCTTGCAGGACGGCAAGAGTGCCGAGGGCCTGGAGACCGCGCAGGCGCAGATCGACCTGCTCGACGGCATGGACCCGGTGGAGCAGAAGCAGATGCTGACCGAGGCGCTGGACGATGCCGAGCAGGGCGCGGCGCAGACGCTGCGCCTGCACGATGCCTGGCGCCGCGGCGACGAGCGCCAGCTGTGGCAGGAGATCGGCGCGCAGATGAAGCGCGACTACCCGCGGCTGTACCAGCGCATCGACGTGGAGCGCAACCAGGCCTGGCTGCCGCGCCTGGAGCAGCGCCTGAAGGACGGTGGCGGCGACACTCTGGTGGTGGTGGGTGCGCTGCACCTGCTCGGGCCGGACGGCGTGGTCGATGGCCTGCGCGCGCGTGGTTACAAGGTCGAGCGGATCTGCGGGAATTGCAAGCCGGCGCGTTCGCGCTGACGGGAAGGTGCGTCACACGTGTGGTTGGCGTGCGGCCGTACCCTCATCCGCCCCTGCGGGGCACCTTCTCCCGAGGGGAGAAGGGAGAGCAAAAGCCCCTCTCCCGCCGGGAGAGGGGGTGGGGTGAGGGTAGGGGTGCGAAGCGCCCCGCCGAACCTCACCCGGTCGCAGGACTCAGCGCGGACGCGACTTCGGTGCGGCGCCCGCCGGCGGTTCGCCAGGCTTGCCGGTGCCCGCGCCAGCGGCCGGGCGGCCGAAGCCGGCGCCGAGGTTGCGCTGGAATTCCTGCCACAGCTCCAGGTTGCGCTCGGTGAGCTGGTTCATCATGGTCCACGGGGTCTGCCCCAGCAGATTGCCCATCTGCTGGCGGAACTGCTGCTGCTGGTCGAGGAACACCTGCATGCTGCGCTCCAGGTAGTTGCCCATGAAGCCCTGCAGCGAGTCGCCGTAGAAGCGGATGATCTGGCTGAGCAACTGCGTGGACAGCATCGGTTCGCCGTCCTGTTCCTGGTCGGCGATGATCTGCAGCAGCACTGCGCGGCTGAGGTCTTCGCCGGTTTTGGCGTCGCGGACTTCGAATTCCTCGCCGTCGATGATCAGCTGGCGGACGTCTTCGATGGTGATGTAACTGGAGATCTCGGTGTCGTAGAGGCGGCGATTGGGATACTTCTTGATGATGCGAATCTCAGCCATGAAGCGATCGCTCTGTGACGGTAGGCGCGCAGCATGGCGCAGCGCAGCAGGGCTTGCAACCGCCGAAAGTACCTGAACACGCGGGTGCAGCAAAAAAATCATGCTGCGCAGCATTCGCAGCGCAGCAAAAGTCCACAGGCCGCCGTGGCGGCCAATGCGGGATAGCGTTACCTCGCGCGAATGCCGCCGCCTGAGCGATTCAGCCGCTCACCACCCCATGTGGTGGCCGCCGTTGATGTCCAGGTTCGAGCCGGTGATCCACGCGGCCTCTTCGGCGACCAGGAACGCCACGGCGTAGGCGATCTCCTCCGGCTTGCCGAGGCGCCCGGTGGGGATGTCGGCGGCGATCTTGGCGCGCACTTCCTCCGGCACCGCCATCACCATGTCGGTGGCGACATAGCCGGGCGAGACCGTGTTGACGGTGATGCCGTAGCTGGCGTTCTCGCGCGCCAGGGAAATGGTGAAGCCGTGCATGCCGGCCTTGGCCGCAGCGTAGTTGGCCTGGCCGTACTGGCCCTTGAGGCCGTTGATCGAACTGATCTGGATGACCCGCCCCCAACGCTTCTGGCGCATGCCCTCGATCACCGGGCGGGTGACGTTGAACACCGAGTTGAGGTTGGTGTTGATGACTTCGTGCCATTGCTCGGCGGTCATCTTGTGGAAGGTGGTGTCGCGGGTGATGCCGGCGTTGTTGACCAGGATCTCGACCGGGCCGAGTTGGCGTTCGACCTCACGCACCAGGGTCTGCGCGTGTTCGGGCGAGGCGACGTCGCCGGGGACGATGGCGACGTCGTGGCCACGCTCGCGCATGCGCTGCTGCCAGGCCAGGGCCTTGGCCTGGTCGCGGTAGTTGCTGGCCACGCGGTGGCCCTGCGCGGCCAGCCGCTCGCAGATTGCGGTGCCGATGCCGCCGGTGCCGCCGGTGACCAGCGCAACGCGTGATGTCATGGATGTCGCTCCGGATAGAAATGGTGGGAAAGGACGGCCGCGGCGCGGCCCAGGGTCCGATTCTAGTCAGCCTTGATGTCGGTGGGGATAGCCGGTGCGACTGGCGTCGCATCGTCCACGCGTCGGTCCTGCGCCGGCAACCGCGCCGGGTCGAAGGCGCGCAGCGCGGCGGCCAGCAGCGCCGGTACCGACCCGGCGCCGGCCAACGCTGCCGGCGGCTGGCCCAGCGTCGCCCAGACCAGGCGCAGCGCCGGCAGCGGGTCGGCATCGTCCAGCGGCAGCGCCGCGTGCGACTTGGACAGCTTGCGGCCATCGGCGTCGAGCAGCAGCGGCAGGTGCAGGTAGCGCGGCGTGGGCAGGCTCAGCGCACGCTGCAGCAGGATCTGCCGCGGCGTGGAGTCCAGCAGGTCGGCGCCGCGCACCACGTCGGTGATGCCTTGCGCGGCATCGTCGACCACCACGGCCAGTTGGTACGCCCAGCAGCCGTCGGCGCGCAGCAGCACCACATCGCCGACCTTGGCATGGACGTCCTGGGCCAGCCGGCCGCGCACCGCGTCGTCGAAGGCCACCACGCTGGCCGCACCGGACGGCACGCGCAGACGGATGGCCGGCTGTGCGCGTGGCGCGTCGGTGACGCAAGCGTGGTGCACGCCCCCCTGCGCCGCCAGGGCGCTGCGGCTGCAACTGCAGGAGAAGGCGAGGCCGGCCTGCAGCAGCCGCTGCAGGGCGTCGCGGTAGATCGGATCGCGCTCGCTCTGCCGCAGCACCGGTCCGTCGGCCTCCAGGCCGCAGGCGCGCAGGCTCGCCAGTTGCCGTTCGGCGGCGCCGGGCACGCTGCGCGGGCGGTCCACGTCCTCGATGCGCAGCAACCACTGGCCGCCGGCGTGGCGGGCGAGCAACCAACTGCCGAAGGCGGCGAGCAGCGAACCCAGGTGCAGCGGGCCGGTGGGCGAGGGCGCGAAGCGGCCGCGGTAGGGAGGCGGGGACATGGACAAGCTGAATCCTCGGTCAGGTACGCGCTTGAATTCAAGCGGCCGACACCGCAGATTCGAGCCAATCCTTCCATTTAATCTGTGCGGAGCCCACGCTCACATGTTCAATCGTATCGTCCTGTTCCTCATCACCAACCTGGCGGTGCTGGTGCTGGCCGGCATTGTCATGTCCGTGTTCGGGGTCAACCCCAACCAGATGGGCGGCCTGCTGGTGATGGCCGCGATCTTCGGCTTCGGCGGCTCGCTGGTGTCGCTGCTGCTGTCCAAGTTCATGGCCAAGCGCGCCACCGGTGCGCAAGTGATCACCGAGCCGCGCAACCACACCGAGCGCTGGTTGCTGCAGACCGTGCAGCGCCAGGCGCAGGCCGCCGGCATCGGCATGCCCGAGGTCGCCGTGTACGACGGCCCGGAGATCAACGCCTTCGCCACCGGCGCCAACCGCAACAATGCGCTGGTCGCCGTTTCCACCGGCCTGCTGCAGAACATGACCGAGGACGAGGCCGAGGCAGTGCTGGGCCATGAAATCAGCCACATCGCCAACGGCGACATGGTGACCATGGCATTGCTGCAGGGCGTGCTCAACACCTTCGTGATCGTATTGGCGCGCGTGGTCGGCGGCGTGGTCGACAGCTACCTGTCCGGCAACCGCGATGGCCGCCGCGGCCTGGCCTACTACGCGATCGTGATGGTGCTGGAGCTGGTGTTCGGCCTGTTCGCGACGATGATCGCGATGTGGTTCTCGCGCTACCGCGAGTTCCGCGCCGACGCCGGCGGCGCCAGCCTGGCCGGCCGCGCCAAGATGATCGCGGCGCTGCAGCGGCTGGAACTCAACCATGGTCAGAGCACCTTGCCGTCGCAGGTGCAGGCCTTCGGCATCGCCGGTGGCCTGGGCCAGGGCCTGCGCAAGCTGTTCATGAGCCACCCGCCGCTGTCCGAGCGCATCGCCACCCTGCGCGCCTCGCACGTCAACGCGACGGTGAGCTGATAGTTCGCTAGATCGACACGCCGGCCGGCGGAGCGCAGGCTCCGCCGGCCGTTGCTTTTGCGAATCCCCAATCCCCAATCCCGAATCGCGGCCCCTCAGGCAAAATCGAACGTCATCCCCGGCGCCGCCAGGCCGACGAATTCGCCCTGCACGTAGTCGACGCCGGCGCTGAACAGCAGGCTCATCGAGGTCGCGTCGGACACGAACTCGGCGATGGTGCGGATGCTCGCCGACTGCGCGCGCGCGGTGATCTCGCGGATCTTGTCCTGGTGCTCGCGGGTCTGGGTCAGGTCCTGGGTGAAGCCGCGGTCCAGCTTCAGGAACGAGGGCTGGAAGTGCGCCAGCAACTGGAACGAGTCCAGGCCGGAGCCGAACTGTTCCAGCCCGACCTTGCAGCCCAGGGCGGTGGCATCGGCCAGGAACTGCTGCGCGTTGCGCAGGTGGGTGAACACCTTGGCCTCCGGCGTCTGCAGCCACAGGCGGTCGCCGGGCACGCCGTGCGTCGCCAGTTCGCGCCGGATCAGGTCGACCATCTGGGTGTCGGCGAAGGCCTCCGGGCTGACCTTGACCAGCAGGCTGGTGGCGTGGCCGGCGCGCTGGCGTTCGCCGATCACGGCGATCGCGCGCGCGACCACCCAACGGTCGATCTCGGCGGTCAGGCCATGCTCGGCGGCGATGCCGAGGAAGGTCGACGGGCCGATCAGTTCGTCGTTGCGTTCCAGGCGCAGGTAGGCCTCGTACAGCTCGTGCGGTTCGCCCTGCAGGTTCAGCACCGGCTGGTAGTGCAGCAGGAAGCCGTCGCCGGCCAGGGCCTCGCGCAGGTGCTGGACCCAGCGCTGCACGCGCTCTTCCTCGAGTCGGTCGGCCGCGCCCGGGTCGAAGATCTTGCAGGCGTTGCCGCCCAGTTCGACGGTCGCCTGCACGTTCTCGCTGGCGCGGGCCAGGACCTGGCCGACGCTGGCGATCTTCTCGCCGATCTGCACGCCGCCGATGCTGACGGTGACCGTGGCCGAGCGCTCGCCGACGCTGAACACCTGGCTGGCGTAGGCCTGCAGCAGGCGCTCGGCCAGCGCCGCGGTGCGCGCGTAGTCGCCTTCCAGCAGCAGCGCGAAGTTGTGCTCGCCGAAGCGCGCCGCCTGCACGTCGCCGTCGATGGCCGCGGCCAGGTGCTGGGCCAATGCGGCGACCAGCGCATCGGCCGAATCCAGGCCGATGTCGGCCAACAGGCGTGCGTAATGATCCGGCTCGACCAGCAGGAAGCCGTACTGGCCCTCGCCGCGGCCGACCTGGGCCACCGCGGTTTCCAGCGCCAGCATGAAGGTCGGGCGGTTGAGCAGACCGGTGACCTGGTCGCGCTGGCGCAGGTCCTCGACCTCGCGCGCCAGTTCCGGGTCGAACTCCTCGCGGCGGCGGAACACCACCTGCACGCAGGCCTCGCCCTCGTAGCTGGCGGTGGCGAATTCCATCGTCGCCGGAAAGCTGTCGCCTTCCAGGGTGCGCGCGTCCACCTGGTACTGCGCCGGCGGCGGCTCGCCCTTGCTCAGCGACTTCAGCAACTGCTTGAAACCTTCCACGTGTTGCGGGGCGACCATGTCCAGCAGCGACACGCCTTCGACGTCGTCGAACGACTCGAACCCGAACATCTCCAGGTAGGCGTCGTTGGCGCGGATGTGCATGCCCTCGTGGATGTAGGCGATCGGATCGCGCGAGGAGGCGATCAGTGCGTCGCAGCGGCGCTCGGTCTCGCGCATCTGCGCCTCGATCCGGCGCAGGCCGCGCCGCGCCTGCAGGTCGGCCCAGGTGGTGCGGACCACGGCCAGCAAGTGCTCGGGGCGCTGCCGCAGCGCGATCGCGCGCGCGCCGCCGGCCACGGCCTCCAGCCATTCCTGTTCGTCGATGCGCTCGGCCAGCACGATGACCGGGATGTCCTTGCCGCTGGCGGCGACCCGTTGCAGCACCTGCGGCAGGGGGATCGACTGGGCCTGTGCGCTGAGCACCAGGTCGATCGGCTGCGCGGCCAGCATCGCCGACAACTCCTCGGCGTGCTGCGGCCGCGACGGGCGCACCGCGATCCCGCTGTTGCGCAGGCTGCTGACGATCGCCTCGGCGTCTTCGCCGCTGTCGTCGACGATCATCAGGCGGAGGGTGATGTCTTTGCCTGTGTGCATGAAGCCTCCCGGGGACGGGGTTTAATACACGATGCCCGCGGTCGCGTCCATGTTGTTCGGGAATGGGGAATCGGGAATGGGGAGTCGCAAGAGCGGGCTGTCGTGTCTGAACGTTCGCGCTCGGACCGAGACGCGCGCGCAACAAGCGGTGTTTCGAGTCCCGATTCCCGATTCCCGATTCCCCATTCCCGGCCGCTAGGTGTGATCTCTCAGTAGGTTGT
>NZ_NKUH01000170.1:0-774 GCF_009192895.1 Xanthomonas sp. LMG 12460
CCTGCAGGGACAGCTGGTCGCCGTCCACCCCGCCTACGACGGCCTGTTCGACGGCTTCGCACCGCCGGACAAGCGCGGCAACCCCGCCGCCCGCCAGGCCTGGGCGGTGGAGCAGCTGCAGTTGGCCGCCAAGGCCAGCCAGCGCCTGGGACTGACGGCGCATGCCACGTTTTCCGGCGCGCTGGCCTGGCCCTACTTCTATCCCTGGCCGCAACGCCCGCCCGGACTGGTGGAAGAAGCCTTCGCCGAGCTCGGCCGGCGCTGGCGTCCGATCCTGGATGCCTTCGACGCCTGCGGCGTGGACCTGTGCTTCGAGATCCACCCGGGCGAGGACCTGCACGACGGCGCCACCTTCGAGCGCTTCCTCGACGTGGTCGACCAGCACCCCCGCGCCAAGATCCTGTACGACCCCAGCCACCTGCTGCTGCAGCAGATGGACTACCTGGGTTTCATCGATCGCTACCACGCGCGCATCGGCATCTTCCACGTCAAGGACGCGGAGTATCGCGCCAGCGCGCGCAGCGGCGTCTATGGCGGCTACCAGGACTGGATCGATCGTCCGGGGCGGTTCCGCTCGCTCGGGGACGGCCAGGTCGACTTCAAGGCCATCTTCTCCAAGTTCGCGCAATACGATTTCCCGGGCTGGGCGGTGCTGGAGTGGGAGTGCTGCCTGAAGCATCCGGAAGACGGGGCGCGGGAGGGGGCCGCGTTCATTCGCGACCACATCATCCGCGTGACCGAACGCGCCTTCGACGATTTCGCCGATAACGGCCC
>NZ_NKUH01000171.1:0-568 GCF_009192895.1 Xanthomonas sp. LMG 12460
CCCCGCCGAAGCGGGGTTCAAGGCACAACCGAGTCAACGCGCGCGCTTACTCGACCGGCGTGATATTCGAGGCTTGCGCGCCCTTCGGACCCTGGGTCACGTCGTAGCTGACACGCTGTCCTTCCTGCAGGCTGCGGAAGCCCTTGGAGTTGATCGCGGAGAAGTGCGCGAACACATCGGCGCTACCGTCTTCCGGAGAAATAAAACCAAATCCCTTGGCGTCGTTGAACCACTTGACGGTACCGTTCGGCATGGTGATGCGAGACCTTTTGCAGTGAATGGGTGGTGGTTGTGCGGCAGCCGCACCGGCGGAGTATGCAAAGCTTGCGCAACGAAGACAATCACCCGCGCGCCAGTTCCCCCACCAGCTCCGGCAGCCCGACCGAGGCCGCCTCGACATTGGCCAGCACCTCGGCCAGGGTGATTTCCTCGGCGTCGCCGCAGCCGGCCGCCCAGTTCGCCACGATCGCCAGGCAGGCGTAGTCCAGGCCCAGCTCGCGCGCCAACCCGGCTTCGGGCATGCCGGTCATGCCGACCAGGTCGCAACCGTCGCGGCGCAGCCGCGCGA
>NZ_NKUH01000172.1:0-920 GCF_009192895.1 Xanthomonas sp. LMG 12460
CAAGGAGAGCGCCAACTCGCTGGGCGTGGCCGAGGGCACGATCAAGAACCACGTCTCCAACATTCTCTCCAAGCTCGGCGTGCGCGACCGGACCCGTGCGGTGCTGAAGGCGTTCGAGCTGCAGCTGGTCTGACCGAGCAGGATGCCCCCGCCAGGCGCCGCAGGTGGTCTGAACGAGACAGGATGACGGCCGGCGGAGACGGGTCGCGCGCGCGCCGGCCGGGTCTCGTGTCACCGGAGGCCATGCAAACCGTGCCGGCATGGCGTTGTCGCGCCTGTCGCGCGCAGGCAAGTGGTCTGGCCTCGGCTTGGCGTGGCCCGGACACCTCCGGCTGTCCGAGAGTGCCGCCGTTGCTCGGTTCGATGCGGGCAGGTCCTGGGTGCTCCCGCCTGTCCGCTGCCGTCATCGGGACAATGGTCTGGTCGTCCCTGGCGCCGCGCGCACCGGCGCTGCCGGCACCGCGCAAGGCCGTTGCGGCGCGGGGCGAAGCGGCATTCCGTGATGTGCTGACCACGGACAGCGAAGCCTGCTAGGATGGGCGCTTCGCTTCATCAACCCGGCCGTGGGATCGGCCCCGGAGACCTCCTGAATGACCCGTATTATCGAGTTCCTGATCGCCCTGGGGATCGTGGCTGGCCTGTTCGTCATTGTCGGCGTGGTGCTGCCCTCGGAGCGTCACATGTCCGAAAGCGTCGAGACCAATCGGCGCATGACCATCGTCTATGACACGGTCAACAGCCTGCGTCGGTTCAAGGACTGGAACCCCCTGGTGCTGCGCGACCCGCGCATCGAGCTGAAGCTCTCCGGCCCGGAATCCGGTGTCGGCGCGCGCCTGGACTACAGCTCCAAGGAGGGCTACATCGGCAAGGGTAGCTGGACCATCACCTCGACCGAGAAGAACAAGGACGTGGTCATCGCC
>NZ_NKUH01000173.1:0-725 GCF_009192895.1 Xanthomonas sp. LMG 12460
CCTGGAGAGCCAAGGCCTGGGCTGGTCCAACAGCTTCGGCAGCGGCAAGGGCGGCGACACTATCACCAGCGGCCTGGAAGTCACCTGGACCACCAAGCCGGCGCAGTGGACCAACGAGTTCTTCGAGCACCTGTTCAAGTTCGACTGGGAACTGAGCAAGAGCCCGGCCGGCGCCCACCAGTGGGTGGCCAAGAACGCCGAGGCGGTGATTCCGGACGCGCACGACCCGTCGAAGAAGCACCTGCCGACCATGCTCACCACCGATCTGGCGCTGCGCTTCGACCCGGCCTACGAGAAGATCTCGCGCCGCTTCCTGGAGAACCCGCAACAGTTCGCCGACGCCTTCGCCCGCGCCTGGTTCAAGCTGACCCACCGCGACATGGGCCCGCGTGCGCGCTACCTCGGCCCGGACGTGCCGGCCGAAGAACTACTGTGGCAGGACCCGATCCCGGCCGTGAACCACCCGCTGGTCGACGCGCAGGATATCGCCGCACTGAAGAAGACCCTGCTCGACTCCGGGCTGAGCGTGGCGCAACTGGTGTCCACCGCCTGGGCCGCGGCCTCCACCTTCCGTGGCTCGGACATGCGCGGCGGCGCCAACGGTGCGCGCATTCGCCTGGCCCCGCAGAAGGATTGGGAAGTCAACCAGCCGGCGCAGCTGGCACAGGTGCTGGCCACGCTGGAGGACATCCAGGCGCAGTTCAACGGCGCGCAGAGCGGCGGCA
>NZ_NKUH01000174.1:0-801 GCF_009192895.1 Xanthomonas sp. LMG 12460
GCTGGCCGGGATGCTGCCGTTGCGCGGTTTCCAGCTGCGCCATGCGCGCGGCGGTCATTTCGTCCATGCGCCGCCGGAACACCTCGTTGACCAGGTTTTCCTTGGACCCGAAGTGGTAGTTCACCGCGGCGATGTTGACGTCGGCCTGGCTGGTGACCTGGCGCAGCGAGGTGCCGGAAAAGCCGTGTTGCGCGAACAGTTCCTCGGCCGCACTGAGGATGCGGTCCTTGGTCGAGAAGTGCGCTTGCTTTGCCATGCGGCCGCCAGAATCAATCAAACGATTGTTTGAGTCTAGGCCCGGGCGGTGAGTGCGTCATGCTGCTTTGCAGCACGATTCAGCCTGGCCGTGCAAAGCCGGCGCCGATTGGATAGAATTGTCCATCGCAATTCTGGCTAAGCCCGCGTTTTGACGCGGGTTTTTTTCATGTTAACCTCGGGCCTTCAGTGGCCCGCCCAACGGAGAACTTCCCATGGCGCTGGAGCGCACCCTGTCCATCATCAAGCCCGATGCCGTCGCCAAGAACGTCATCGGCGAAATCTACTCGCGCTTCGAGAAGGCCGGCCTGAAGGTCGTGGCCGCCAAGTACAAGCAGCTGTCGCGCCGCGAGGCCGAGGGCTTCTACGCCGTGCACCGCGAGCGTCCGTTCTTCAACGCGCTGGTCGAGTTCATGATCTCCGGCCCGGTGATGATCCAGGCGCTGGAAGGCGAGAACGCCGTGGCCGCGCACCGCGACCTGCTGGGCGCCACCAACCCGAAGGACGCCGCGCCGGGCACCATCCGCGCCGACTTCGCCGATTCGA
>NZ_NKUH01000175.1:0-556 GCF_009192895.1 Xanthomonas sp. LMG 12460
CGCCATCGGCGGGGCCTTCCTTGGCGGGGAGGTCGAACAGCACGGTGTCGACGCCGGCGTTGGTCAGGTGCGCAGCGATCTGCGCACCCATCACGCCCGCGCCCAGGACAGCGGCACGGCGGACGAGCAGGGGATTGGACATAGCGATCAGCCTCTGTGGGTCAACGTTTGCGGGATCAGGGAACCGAATGGGCGAGGAAGCCGGCTTCGGCGAAACGGATGAGTTCGCGGGCGGCGTGGGCACGGTGCGCGCCCTCGCTGACGCCGGCGGGGCGCTTGATCAGGCCGAAGTCGGCCATCGCGTAGGTCAGGGCGCCGGCCAGGAAATCCAGGCGCCAGTACAGTTCCTGCTTGCTCAGCCCGGGCACGCAAGCGGCGATGGCCTTGCCGAATTCGCGCAGCACATGGCCGTAGTGGTCGGACAGGAACTGGCGCAGGCTGTCGTTGTTCTCGGCATAGGCGCGGGCGATCACCCGCACGAAGGCGCCGCCGCTCTGCCGCTCCTGGGCCATCGCCAGGGCCGGCTCGACGAAGGCGGCCAGCACCGGGCCGAGCT
>NZ_NKUH01000176.1:0-578 GCF_009192895.1 Xanthomonas sp. LMG 12460
CCATGAGATATCGCTGCGCTTGGACATGCTTTTTGCAGCACAGAGCGCTGGCGTCAACATCGACGATGCGTCAACAACGATTGCGCAGATGGCTTTGCTGGATCGCCTCGGGCGCAACGAGTATTTGGAACATCTGAAAAGAACATCCACAACAGGACGCATCGTGCTCTACGGTCACGGGATCGTCACAGGCTCCCTGGACGACTAAGCTTAAGAACCCTGTCGTTGCCGGGCGATATGGTCAGAGGTCAACAGCAGCGTGATGGCCAGTTGCCGCCAGTGCAGCCGGCCAGCGCTCTCCAGCACACTGGTCAGGGCCAACAAGAATCCGCAATCGGCACGATGACGCCTTGGTAGAGGAGGTGTCATCGTCACCCGCAGGTGCAGCCGGTCAGGCGATTACGGTCACGGTTTGCATGCCGGTCCCTGCACCGTCACCGTTCCCAGCACCTTGCCGCTGGCGGCATCCTTGGCGGTGAAGGTCGTGCCGGGGTGCGTCCAAGGCCCGGTCGATGCACTGCCCACGGCGCCACCGGCGGCAAAGAGCTTTTCGTCGACAGCCGAGCCCACGAGACGGA
>NZ_NKUH01000177.1:0-780 GCF_009192895.1 Xanthomonas sp. LMG 12460
ATCTACGCCCTGGCCAGCCTGAAGAACGTGCAGTTCGTCGGCCTCGATAATTACCTCACCGTGCTGCGCATGGGCCTGTTCTGGAAGGCGCTGGGCAACACGCTGTACTTCGTCGTGGTCGGCGTGCCGCTGTCCATCGGCGTGGCACTGGGCGCGGCGCTGCTGGTGCATTCGCGACTGGCGCGCTGGAAGGGCTTTTTCCGCACCGCCCTGTTCACCCCGGTGGTAGCCAACATCATCGCCGTGGCGGTGATCTGGAAGTACCTGTTCCCGCCACACTACGGCGTCGTGAATTACGTGCTGGGCTGGTTCGGCGTGCAGCCCGTCGCCTGGTTGGGCAATCCGCACATGGCCATGCCGACGATCATTTTCTTCGCGCTGTGGAAGAACTTCGGTTACGCCATGGTCATCGTGCTGGCGGGGCTGCAGGCGATCCCCGGCGGGCTCTACGAGGCCGCACGCCTGGGCGGCGCCAGCACCTGGCAGCAAGTGCGCCATGTCACCCCGCCCATGCTCGGGCCGACGCTGATGACGGTCGGCCTGCTGACCATGGTGGGGTATTTCCAGCTGTTCGCCGAGCCCTACGTGATGACCGAGGGCGGGCCGCTGCAAAGCACGCTGCCGGTGCTGTACCTGATGTACAACAAGGGCTTCGACTGGTGGAACCTGGGCCTGGCCTCGGACATCGACTTCACGCTGTTCGTATTCACGCTGGCGGCCACGTTCCTGCTGGTACGCGTGGGCCGCCGCAAGGGTTGGGTATGAAGTCCTCGCGCGCTG
>NZ_NKUH01000178.1:0-636 GCF_009192895.1 Xanthomonas sp. LMG 12460
GCCGACACCCGCACCCGCGGTGCCGAACTGGTCAGCAACTGGCGGCAGGCGCTGGGCCAGGGCCAACTGCAGCTGACCGGCACCTGGAGCTACGCCAAGACCGAGCTGGAGAACGTGGTGGCCACGCCGGCGCAGTTGCTGGCGCTGAATCCGGACTACGTGCTGTTCGGCGTAGAAGAGCGCAACACCCTGACCGAAGCGACCCCGCGCACCCGCGCGCAGCTGGCGGCGAACTGGAGCGACGCGCGCTGGTCGCTGCAGACCCGCGTCACCCGCTACGGCAGCGCCACCCGCGTGTTCGACTTCGGCGGCGGCTTCGCCCCGGAGCAGACCTACAGCGCCAAGTGGCAACTCGACGCCGAGGTCGAATACCACCTCACCCCGCAGTGGAGCGTGGCGGTGGGCGGACAGAACCTCACCGACGCCTACGCCGACCGCTCCAAGCCGGACATCGCCTACTTCGGCAACCTGCCCTACGACGTGCTCTCGCCGATCGGCAGCAACGGCGCTTACTACTACGGGCGGGTGCGGTACACCTTCTGACGAAGGTGTTGGGAATGGGGAGACGGGAATCGGGAATGGGTAAAAGCAACAGCAGCGCGCGCAGGCACCGCTTTTGCTCTTCCCATTCCCGTT
>NZ_NKUH01000018.1:0-89954 GCF_009192895.1 Xanthomonas sp. LMG 12460
CCCCGAGGGGGAAAGAGATCACCCACCGCCCCCCCCCCCGTGGGGAGGGGGGGGGGGGGGGGGTGCGCGGTGTCGCGCCCCCGGGGTTTTGGGCGGCCAGGGGCTCCCCCCCTCCCCCACCCCCCCCTCTCGGGGCCCCTTCCCCCGGGGGGAAAAGAAAGCGCCCCGCCCCCCCCCCCCGGGGGGGGGGGGGTGGGGGGGGGGGTCCGGCCGCCATGAAGCCCGACAGCGAAGGACATAACCATTGGTACCGCCGACATAACGACGCGGCATTTCTGTGATGGCGTCCCATTAAGGTTAATGGAGCGGGGGAACGTTACCGCGCATACCGCATCATCCAGGACGGGCGGATTCGAGTCGGCGCGGCGGCCCCCCGCCCCCACCACCCGAGTCGCCTTCCGCATGCACAACCATCGCTCCCTCCGCAGGCCCGCCCTGCTCGCCCTTGCACTGAGTGCCGCCCTCGCCCTCCCGCCGGCCCAGGCCCAGTCCACCACCGGTGCCGTCGCCGGTCAGGCGCCCGCCGATACCCAGCGCATCCTGGTGCGCAGCGACAGCGGCCTCAGCCGCGAGGTCGCCGTGGATGCGCGCGGCCGCTACAGCATCGGCCAGTTGCCGCTGGGCACCTACACCATCATCGCCAAGGGCGCCGACGGCAGCGTGCTGGGCAGCCGCGACGGCATCAGCCTCACCGTCGGTGCCGTCACCGACGTCTCCTTCAGCCCCGCCACCACCAGCCTGGCCGGCGTCCAGGTCAGCGCCGACCGCGCCGCCGCCGCGATCGACGTGAGCAGCGTGGACTCGCGTACCGTGATCAATGCCGAACAGCTGCAGCGCCTGCCGCTGGGCCGCTCGGCCGAGGCCATCGCGCAACTGGCGCCCGGCGTGGCCGGCAACAGCGGCAGCGGCACCTACATCGGCCCGACCGGCGCGCAGCTGCTCAGCTTCGGCGGCTCTTCTGCCGCGGAGAACGCCTATTACATCAATGGCTTCAATACCACCGACCCGCTGCGCGGCCTAGGCGGGCTGACCCTGCCCTACGGCAGCATCGACCAGTTGGAGGTCTACACCGGCGGTTACAGCGCCAAGTACGGCCGTTCCGACGGCGGCGTGATCAATGCGGTCGGCAAGCGCGGCAGCAACGAATGGCATTTCGGTGGCCAGGCGACCTGGGAGCCGGACGGGCTGCGCTCCGCGAAGAAGGACGTGTACGCGCCTGGCAACGGCGCGCTGTACCGGCCGGACAGCGAGAGCGGCTCCACCCTCAGCACCCAGAGCGTCTACGCCGGCGGCCCGCTGATCCAGGACAAGCTGTTCTTCTTCGGCGCCTACGAACTGCAACGCCAGGACGGCGATCGCTTCTACGGCGCACGCGAGACCACGCCAGGGCCGTACTACTACGACTACCAGTACCGCCGGCCGAGCTGGTACGCCAAGCTCGACTGGAACATCAGCGACAACCAACTGCTGGAGATCACTGGCGCCTCCAGCCGCTACATCACCCGCGGCACGTACTACCAGTACAGCGGCCGCGACATCGGCGCCCTGCGCGGCAACGCCGACACCACCAAGACCGGCGGCGACCTGTGGAGCGCCAAGTACACCGGCTACCTCACCGACCGCCTGACCTTCAGCGCGCTGTACGGCCAGCAGCGCACTGACGACTACAGCCGCAATCCCAGCTACAACGGCGCGCTGACCTATGTCTCCAGCCCCGGCTTCCAGAACCCGGCCTACACCGGCGGCACCCCGATCACCAACGCGCAGACCACCGCGCTGCTGATCGATCCAGCGCGGGGCAACCGCACCGACAACCTGCGCCTGGACCTGAACTACGCCATCGGCGCGCACAGCATCACCATCGGCATCGACAACCAGAACGCGCGCGCGCTCAACCGCGGTTCGGTGGCCTCGGGCGATGGCTATTACTGGATCTACGGCCAGGCCAATCCCAACGTGCCGATCAACACCGGCCTCGGCGTACCGGCCACCGGCGGCTACCCCAACGGCCAGGGCGGCTACTACGTGCGCAAGTACGTCTACAGCGCGCTGGCCTCGGTGCGCTCGGCGCAACGGGCGCAGTACGTGGAAGACAACTGGCAGGTCAACGACCGGCTGTTGCTCAACCTCGGCCTGCGCCTGGACCAGTTCACCAACTACAACCGCGACGGCGCGCCGTACATCAAGCAGACCAGCGGGCAATGGGCGCCACGGCTGGGCTTCAGCTGGGACGTCGACGGCGATGCGCGCTTCAAGGTGTACGGCAACGCCGGCCGCTACTACCTGGCCCTGCCGCTGAACCCGGCGTTCAACGCCGCCGGCGCCACCCTGGCCACCTCGACCTACTACACCTACGGCGGCATCGACGCCAACGGCTACCCGACCGGCCTGACCCAGATCTCCGGTGCGGTCTCGTCCAACAACAACTACGGCATCCTGCCCGACCCCAAGACCGTCGCCACGCAGGGCATCAAGCCCTCGTTCCAGGACGAGTTCATCCTCGGCTTCACCAAGGCCTGGGGCGACAGCTGGGTCTACGGCGCCAAGGGCACCTACCGCGTCCTGCGCAGCGGCGTGGACGACTACTGCGACAGCGATACCGTGTTCGCCGCCGCCGCGGCGCAAGGGCACACGGTGACCCTGGCCAGCAACCCGGTCAGCTGCTGGCTGATCAACCCGGGCCGGGCCAACACCTTCACCCTGGTCGACACCTCGGGCAACTACGTCAAGGTGCCGCTGAGCAACGCGCAGTTCGGCTTCCCGGCGTTCAAGCGCAACTACTACGGACTCAACCTGTCGCTGGAGCATCCGTTCGACCAGCGCTGGTACGGCCGCCTCGACTACACCTGGTCGCGCAGCTACGGCACCACCGAGGGCCAGTTGCTGTCGGGCATCGGCCAGACCGCGGTGTCCACCACTCAGGCCTGGGACTTCGCGCAGCTGATGGAGCACACCAACGGCCCGCAGAGCAACGACCACACCCATCAGTTCAAGTTCTACGGCTACTACCAGCTCAATCCCGCATGGCTGGTGTCGGCCAACCTCAAGCTGATCTCCGGTTCGCCGTTCAGTGCGCTGGGCTCCTACGGCCCCGACCACAGCGACCCTTCCGGCTACGGCATCGCCTATCACTACTACCAGGGCCAACCGGCGCCTCCGGGCAGCCAGGGCCGCCTGCCGTGGCTGCAGCAACTGGATCTCGGCGTGTCGTGGCGGCCGGCCTACGCCGACCGCAAACTGGCCTTCACCCTGGACGTGTTCAACGTCTTCAACGGCCAGGCCACGCTGTGGAAGTATCCGTACTCGGAGTCGGACCCAGGTAAGGCGGACCCGGTGTATGGCGCGGCCCTGCTGCGCCAGGCGCCGCGGTCGCTGCGGTTGAGCGTCAGCTACGACTATTGATCGGCGGCACGGCGACCGGCGCGCGATCAGCGCGCTGGCCGTCGCCGCGCACGTGCAGGCGCCGCACCGGCAACGGCCGCCGTGCCGCCCTCCGCCTCGGTGCGCATCGATGCGATCCGCGCCTTCATCGCATCGATGAAGGCGCGCACCTTCGGCGATGGCAGCCGCGTCGGCGGGTATACCGCATGGATGCCGAACGATGCCGAACGCCACGCCGGCAACAGACGCACCAGCCGGCCGGCGGCGACGTCGGCGGCGGTGGAGAAATCCGTCAGCAGGCCGAACGCGCCACCGGCCAGCACGATCGCGCGGCAGCCGGTCGCGGTATTGGCGACGAAGTGCGGCACGCAGCGCACCGCGACGCTGTCGCCGCGCGCATTGACCAGCTCCAGGGTGCGCGGACGGGCAATGCTGGACAGCAGCACGAAGGGGAGCGCAGCCAGCGCCGCCGGGTCGCGCGGCAGCCCGTGGCGCGCGACGAACTGCGGGCTGGCGACCGGCCACACCGCATAGCTGCCGAGCCGTACCGCGCGGTAGGTCGAATCGGCGAGACGGCCGATGCGGATCGCCACATCGAGATTGTCGGCGACCAGATCGACGATGCGATCGTTCGCGACCAGTTCGACATCGAGGCGGGGGTGCCTGTCGCGCAAAGCGACCACCGCCGGGGCCACCACCTGCGCGCCGTAGTCGACCGGCACGCTGACCCGCAGCGCGCCACGCAACGGGCCGGCGTCGGGAGACACCGTCTGCAGCGCATGCTCGGCCGCGCGCACGATGTCGCGGCACGCCTCGTAGAACCCGCGTCCGGCGTCGGTCACGCTCAGCCGTCGCGTCGTGCGCACCAGCAGGTTCGCGCCGACCTCCGATTCCAGGCGCTGCATGTGCGTGCTGACCACCGTCTTGGCCAAGCCGAGCCGCTCGGCCGCGGCAGTCAGCGAGCCGGCCTCGACCACTGCGACGAAGATCGCCAGACGATTCAGGTTGACGTCGCGCAGGTCGGCCATGCCCGATTGTCCTTCCGGAAAGGATAATGTTTCTCGCATTGTCCGTCTTCTTGCCGGCCGCGGCCAGCGCTAGGCTGCAGCCGATCGTCGCCGATCCCCGGCGATGCACGATTGCGGAGCCGTTCCATGTCCACCCTCAGTCCTCGCGGCACCGATCGTCCCGCCGCTCCGATCCGGGTCTATTCCGCGCCCCTGTCCGGACACGCGCACCGGGTGCGCCTGTTCCTGTCGCTGCTCGGACTGCCGTTCGAGACCATCGATGTGGATCTCGCCGCCGGCGCGCAACGGCAACCGGCGTTCCTGGCGCTGAATCCGCTCGGACAGATACCGGTGATCGACGACAGCGGCAGGGTGCTCGCCGATTCCAACGCGATCCTGGTCTATCTGGCCAAACGCTACGGCCATCCGCAGTGGCTGCCGGACGAGCCGCTCGGCGCAGCGACCGTGCAGCGCTGGTTGTCGTACGCGGCCGGGCCGATCGCCTACGGGCCCGCCGCGGCGCGGCTGGCGACCGCATTCGGGATGCCGCTCGACCTGGCGGCGGCCAGGCGTACGGCGACCCGGTTGCTCGATGCGATCGACCAGGAATTGGCCGACACGCCGTTCGCCGCCGGCGCGCAACCGACCATCGCCGACATCGCCGGCTACACCTACATCGCGCATGCGCCAGAAGGCGGAATCGCGCTCGAACCTTACCCGCAAGTGCGGGCGTGGCTTGCCCGGATCGAAGCCTTGCCGGGATTCGTCGCCTTGCCGGCGCTGCCGCCCGGCGCGTCGGCCGGCTGAGCGCTGCCGGCCGACGGCACGCAGACCGCGATGAACGCGCCGACCGCTGGCGTCGCCGGCTGGGATCTGGAGACCTCGCCGTTCCACCCCGGCGAACTTGCCGTCCAGCAGCGGGCCGGGGCCAGCGCGGTCGCGGCGGCGGCCGGGCGGCGCAGCATCCGCCGCTGCATGCCCGAACAGCATCGGGACTTCTTCGCGCAACTGCCGCTGTTCGTACTCGCCGGCAGCGACGCGCACGGGCAGCCGTGGGCGACGCTGCGCGTGGGCCAGCCCGGCTTCCTGAGCACACCGGACCCGCGCACGCTGCGCATCGCCGCGCCGCCCCTGCCCGGCGACCCGCTGGCCGGCACCTGGCGGCCGGGCGCGCCGTTCGGCGGCCTGGGCATCGCGCTCGAAACGCGACGACGCAATCGCGTCAACGGCAGCGTCAGCGCAGTCGATGGCGACACGCTGACGGTCGCGGTGGAGCAGAGCTTCGGTAACTGCCCGCAGTACATCAACAGCCGCAGCCCGACGTTCGCCGCAGGCGAGGTCCACGCGCATACCGCGACTGCCGTGTCGGCGCGTCTGAGCGATGCGCAATGCGCGCTGCTCGCGCGCTGCGATACCTTCTTCATCGCCAGCGCGAACACCTCGGAGGATGCCGGCGCCGCGCGCGGCGCGGACGTGTCGCACCGCGGCGGCCTGCCCGGCTTCGTGCGCGTCGACGATGCGCGCACCCTGACCACGCCGGATTTCAGCGGCAACCGCTACTTCAATACGCTCGGCAATCTGTTGCAAGATCCGCGCGCGGGGCTGCTGTTCATCGACTTCGAACGCGGCGACCTGCTGTACCTGGCCGCCCGCGCGGAGATCGTCTGGGACGGGCCGCTACTGGCGACGTTCGCGGGCGCGCAGCGCGTGGTGCGCTTCCATCTCCGCGAAGTGCGCCACACGCGCGCCGTGTTGCCGTGGCGCTGGTCGGCGGTGCAGCGCCCAGCGCAGTTCGCCGCGGCGTCGACGCCTGCCGCCGAACGCGCCTGGCGGCCGCTGCGGATCGTGCGGATCGTCGACGAAGCGCGTGCCATCCGCTCGTTCCATTTCGCCGCCGAGGACGGCGGCGCGCTGCCGTCGTACGCAGCCGGCCAACACCTTACGCTGCGTTTCCCGATCTGCGGCAATGCCGCGCCGACGGTGCGCAACTACACGCTGTCCGACGCGCCGGGTGGCGCGCTCTACCGGATCACCGTGAAACGGCAGGGCCGGGCATCGGCCTGGCTGCACGACCATGCGCAGGTCGGCACGACGCTGGACGCGCAGATGCCGCGCGGCGATTTCGTCTTCGATGCCGCCAGCCCGCGGCCGGTGGTGTTCGTCTCGGCCGGGATCGGCATCGCGCCGATGCTGGCGATGCTGCGCCAGGCGCTGGCCGACACCGCCTCGCGGCGGCGGTTGATCTTCGTGCACGGCGCCCGCGAGGCCGCCGATCGTCCGTTCGCCGCCACACTGGCACGGCTCGCCGCGGCCGACGCGCGGCTGTCGCTGCATTGCCTGGACAGCCGAGCGGCCGGCCACGGCGCCGGCCGCATCGGCATCGCGCGGTTGCAGCGGATCCTGGCATTCGACGATTACGACTTCTACCTGTGCGGACCGCCAGACTTCATGCGCGATATGTACCGTGGATTGCGCGCGCTGAACGTGGCGGACGCGCGCATCCGCTTCGAGGCATTCGGCCCATCGAGCCTCGTCCGCGATACGAACCCCGCAGCGCCCGCAGATGCGCCACGGGTGCGCGTGCGGTTCCAGCGCTCGGGACGCGAGGCGGTCTGGACCCCGGACGCCGGCACGTTACTGGAGCTGGCAGAAGCGCAGCGGATCGCTGCGCCCTCCGATTGCCGCTACGGTTCCTGCGGCACCTGCGCGACGCGCGTGCTGTCCGGCGCAGTGCATTACCTGCGTCCGCCCGACACCCAGATCGAACCAGGCTGTGCGCTGCTGTGCGTCGCCAGGCCTGCGCACGAAAGCGCCACGCCGCTGGTACTCGACCGCTGACGCGCCGACGGCACGCCGCACGCACTCACCGTGCGGCCCGCTGCGCCTGCTGCTCGGCCAGGGTCAGGGCGACGTTGTCGCGCAGGTAGGCCGGTTCGGCGCGTTCCGGCGCGATCCCTTCGCCGCGCGCGTATGCGGCCGCGGCCAGGGTCAGCACGTCGGCGGCATGCGGCAGCGCCTGCGCATCGGCGCTGCGCCAGTGCGCGCCGAAGCGGCGCTGCAAGGTGCCATCGACCGCCGCCAGCCCGGTGCCGACCGCAGCCCAGGCCGCATCCGGCTCCGGCAACACGAAGGCCTCCGGACTCAGCACCTGCTCCGGGGCCAGCGCCTGCAGGCCGCCATCGGCCTGCCGCGCGTAGGCCGCGGTGTAGACCTCGCCCATGCGCGCATCGATCGCCGCCAGCACTCGCGGCGCGTCGGCCGGCGCGCGCAGCGCCAGCACCTGCAGCGTGGACACCGGCAGCACCGGCAGGTCCAGGGCCAGGGCGATGCCCTGCGCGACCGCGATCGCCAGGCGCACGCCGGTGAACGCGCCGGGGCCGCGGCCGAAGGCCACTGCATCGAGCTGACGGCGGCCGATGCCGGCCTCGGCCAGCAACTGCTCGGCCCAGGGCAGCGCCAGTTCGGCGTGCCGCCGCGGCGCCAGGTCGAAGCGCTCCAGCACGCGGTCGCCGACCAGCACGGCGACGGAGCAGGCTTCGGTGGAGGTTTCGAAGGCGAGCAGATTCATTGGAGGCTGGGAATCGGGAATGGGGATTGGGGAATCGGAAAAGCAAAGGCGGCGCGTCGGCTAGTTTGACGTGGCCGGTGGCGTCGCGGCCTCGGGATTATCGCCCAGCGCCGGGGCCTCGGCGGCGAAGAACTGGCGCACGTCCTCCACGTCGCGGGTGCGGGCGAACGGCGGCAGCGACTCCAGGAAGGTGCGGCCATAGGACTTGGAGAGCAGGCGCGGGTCGCACAGCACCAGCACGCCGCGGTCGCGCTCGCTGCGGATCAGCCGGCCCACGCCCTGCTTGAGCGCGATCACCGCCTGCGGCAACTGCTCCTCGCGGAACGGGTTGCCGCCGTCGCGGCGGATCGCCTCCAGGCGTGCTTCGAACACCGGATCGTCGGGCGCGGCGAACGGCAGCTTGTCGATCACCACCACGCTCAGCGCATCGCCGACCACGTCCACGCCCTCGCGGAAACTGGCCGAGCCGAGCAGCACGCCGTTGCCGGAGGCGCGGAAGCGCTCGAGCAAGGTCGCGCGCGGCGCCTCGCCCTGCACGAACAGCGGCCAAGGCCCGTCGCGCAGCGCCTCGGCCGCCTCGCGCAGCGCGCGGTGCGAGGCGAACAGCAGGAAGGCGCGGCCCTGCGAGGCCTCCAGCACCGGCTGCAACGCGGCGATCAATGCGGTGCCGAAGCCGCGCGCGGCGGGATCGGGCAGCGCCGGCAGGTAGCACAGCGCCTGCCGCGCCCAGTCGAACGGGCTGGGCTGCAGCAAGGTCATCGGATCGCGCAGGCCCAGGCGGGTGGCGATGTGCTCGAACTCGCCCTTCACCGCCAGCGTCGCCGAGGTGAACACCCAGGCCGCGCGCGACGCCTCGCGGTGCGCGCGCAGCGGCCCGGACACGTCCAGCGGCGTGCGCTGGCAGCGGAAGCCGCGCGGGGTCAGTTCGTACCACAGCACATCGTTCGACGGCGCGTCCGCTTCCGGCTCGGCCTCGAAATCCGGAATCGGCGCATCCTCGCCGAGCCAGCGGCCCAGCCGCGTGCGCAGCTCGCGCGCGCGTGCCGCGCAGGCGTCGAAGCCGGGCGAAGCCTCGCGCAGCACCGTCAGCGGCTCCTGCAGCCGCGCCAGATCGGCCAGCAGCGCGTCGAAACCGTCGCGTACCTGCGGCTTGGCCAGCAGCCGCCATTGCGTGCCGCGCGCCGGCAGCCCCTCCATCGCCGCGCGCAATTCGCGCAGGGTCTGTTCCAGCGCCTGCGCCGGCGCCTGCAGGCTGGCCAGCGCGCCGGCGACCTGGCGGCTCTCGGCCACGCAGTCGCGCGCCAGTTCCTGCAGCGGGCGCATGCCGAAGCCTTCGCCGAAGAAGTTCGCCGCCAGCTCCGGCAACTGGTGCGCCTCGTCGATCACGAAGGCCTGCGCGCCGGGCAGGATCTCGCCGAAGCCTTCCTGCTTCAGCGCCAGATCGGCCAGCAGCAGGTGGTGGTTGACCACCACCAGGTCGGCGGCCTGCGCGCGCTGCCGCGCCTGCACCACGAAGCACTCGCCCCAGAACGGGCATTCGGTGCCCAGGCAGTTGTCGACGGTGGAGGTGACCAGCGGCAGCAGCGGCGAATCGTCGGCCAGCGCGTCCAGCTCGGCGATGTCGCCGAAGCGGGTGCGTCCGCTCCAGGCGACGATGCGCTGGAACTGCGCGACCTGCTCGCGCGCGGTGAAGCGCGGCTCGCCGCGCGCCTGCTGCAGGCGGTATTTGCACAGATAGTTGGCGCGTCCCTTCAGCAGCGCACTGCTCAGGCCCACGCCCAGCGCCGCCCGCACCCGCGGCAGATCGCGGTGGTAGAGCTGGTCCTGCAGCGCGCGCGTCCCGGTGGAGACGATGGTCTTCAGCCCCGACAACAGCGCCGGCACCAGATACGCATAGGTCTTGCCGGTCCCGGTGCCGGCCTCGGCCAGCAGCACGTCGCGCTGCTCGAACGCCTCGGCGATCGCCGCGGTCAACCGCAACTGCGCCGGCCGCGGCACGAACGCATCGAGCTGACGCGCAAGCGCCCCGCCTTCGCTGAGGGCTTCGGTGCTTGCGTGAGCTAACGACATGGGAATGGAGAGTCGGGAATAGGGAATGGTTAGAGCAGCAGCGCTACCCGCTCACTGTGACTGCCGCCGGCAGAGCGGGAAGACCGAACGCCGCCAGGGGGACGAGCCGCCAGAAACGCAGCTTCTATCCATTCCCCATTCCCGACTCCCCATTCCCGGCCCTCAGTACCTCTTGATCCCCGGCACCGTGCACCCGGCGATCTGGGCGTGCGCCGAGGCTGCGTTTTCCTTCTGCCCGCGGGCCAGGCGCGCCTGTTCGATGGTCGCCCAGTGGCGGCGGCACAGCGGACCGGTCTGCGAGCCCAGGTCGATGGCGCGCTTGGCGAAGGCTTCGGCCTGGGCGTCGTCCTTCTGCAGCAGCGCCACTTCGGCGCGGTCCTGCAGCAGCGCCGGGTCGTCCGGCACCAGCTTCAGCGCCTGGTCCAGGGCTGCGGCGGCACCGGCCAGGTCGCCGGCGCTGCGCTTGCGCTTGGCGCTCTCGCGCAGATCCTCCACTTCCGGATCGCGCAGCGGCTGCACGCTCAGTTCGGTGTCGTCGGCACCGCCGCTGGCGTCGATCGCGGCGATGCGCTGCGCCGGCGTAGTGGTGTCCACCGGTGCGGCCGGGGGCGGCGGCGGCGGTGCGCTGACGCAGGAGGCGAGCAGCAGGCTGAGGGCGGCGATGGCGGGAAGACGTGGGGTCATGAGCGGTATCCGGGATCCGGGAATCAATGCGCCGGCGGCGGCGCGGCCGCGTCGGCAGGCGGGTCTTTCTTCTTGTCCAGGCCGAACCAGCTGCGCCAGCCGCCGCCCTGGTGTTCGCCCTCGGCGGGCGCGGCGTCTTCCGGCAGCGCCTGCGGCGGCGTGCACGCGGCATACGCCGGCACGAAGCCGACCACGAACGGGAACTGGCGCGCGCCGGGGCAGGTCGAGTCGGTGCTGTTGTACCCCACCGGGTCCATCCACTGCCAATCGATGCCCTTGCCCTGCACCTGCAGCGGCGCGCTCGGCAGCCGCGAGAAGATGCCCGACCACACCCGCATCGCGCCGGTGGCGCCGTACAGGCCGGTCTGCTTGTTCTGATCGTTGCCGATCCAGATCACGGCCAGGTGGTCGCCGGTGTAGCCGGCATACCAGCTGTCCACGCCATCGTTGCTGGTACCGGTCTTGCCGGCCGGCGACAGCTTGCCCAACCCATCGCTGAGCAGTTGCCGCGCGGTGCCGTTGCTGACCACCTGCTGCAGCGCCATGCCCACCAGGTTGGCGGCGATGGAGTCGCCCTCCTGCGCCGGCGCCGGGGTCTTGTCGTAGCGCTTGAGCAGCTTGCCCTGCGGATCGAGCACGCCGCGCACCGCATGCAGCGGCTGGATTTCGCCACCGGAGGCCAGGAACTGGTACAGCTGCGCCATCGCGTACGGGCTCTGGTCGGTGGCGCCGAGGATCAGCGAGGGATTGACCTCGGCCTCGATGCCGGCCAGCACCTTCACCAGTTGCGCCACGCGCTCCGGCCCGACCTGCATGCCGATGCGCACCGTGGCCTGGTTGTAGGAGTGCGCCAGCGCATCGACCACGCGCACCGTGCCGTGGCTGCGGCCATCGGAATTGCCCGGGCTCCAGGTGCGGCCGCGGCCCAGCTGCACGGTGACCGGGGTGTCGTCGACCCAGCTGGCCAGCGAGTAGCGGTCCGGCTGCGCCAGCGCCAACAGGTACACGAACGGCTTGAGCAGCGAGCCGACCTGGCGCTGCGCCTCGATCGCGCGATTGAAACCGGGTTGGGCCACGTCGCGGCTGCCGACCACCGCCAGCACCTCGCCGTTGTGGGTGTCGGTGAGCACCAGGCCGGCCTGCAGCGGCGGGCGCTTCTTGTTGGTTTCCAGCGCGGTGATGGTGCGCGTCACCGCGCCCTCGGCATAGGCCTGCGCCGACGGCGACATGCCGGTGAGCACGCTCAGGCCGGCGCCCTGCAGCGCGCTTTCGGGGTAATCGCGCGCCAGCTGGCGCCGCACCAGGTCGACATAGGCGGGGAACCGGTTGGCCGCGACCAGGCCGGGTTCGGCCGGCACGCCCAGCGGTGCGGCCAGTGCCTTGCGATAGGTCGGCTCGTCGATCAGCTCGCTCTCGCGCAGCTTGCCGAGCACGAAGTTGCGCCGGTCCAGCGCGCGCTCGGGATAGCGCCGCGGGTCGTAGTAGGACGGCCCCTTGACCAGGCCGATCAGCAGCGCCACCTGCTCCGGCGCCAGCGCATCGAGTTCGCGGCCGAACCAGAACTCCGCGCCCGAGGCCACGCCATGCACCGCCTGGCTGCCGCGCTGGCCCAGGTACACCTGGTTGAGATACGCCTCCAGGATGGTGCGCTTGTCGTAGCGCGCCTCCATGATCAGCGCGTACAGGATCTCGTTGAACTTGCGAGTGACGGTCTGTTCCTTGCCGATGCCGAGCAGGCCGCTGCGCGCCAGTTGCTGGGTCAGGGTGCTGGCGCCCTGCCGGCTCTTGCCGCCGGAGCGCACCATCACCCAGGCCGCGCGGACCATGCCGCTGAGGTCGATGCCATGGTGCGAATTGAAGTCGCGGTCCTCTACCGCCTGCAGGCCGGTGACCAGCAGTTCCGGCACCTCGTCCACGCGCACCAGGCGCCGCTCTTCCTGCTTCTGCCCGTACAGCGTGGCGATGCGCGCCGGATCCAGCCGCGCGGCCTTGAGCGCCTTGCGCGTCTGCGCATCGCGCAGCGCCACCACGCGCCCGCCGGCCAGGCCCACCTCGATGCGGCGCGGCGCGACCCGCCCGTCGACATCGACGTAGCCGCGGCTGGCGATGGTGAAGCGGCTGCCGTCCTGTTGGTAGCTGCCGGGGCGCTCGGCGCCGGCATCGGCGCGGTAGCTGGCGGCATCGAGTTCGGTCTTCAGCGTCTGCGGGTCCATCGCCGTGTCCGGCGCCAGCACCAGCGGCCGCGCGTAGACACGAGTGGGGATCTGCCAGCGCAGTTCGCCGAAACGCTGGGTGACCTGTTTGTTCAGATAGACCGTGTACGGAATCAGGAAGCCCAGGCCGAGTGCGGCGGCAGCCAGGCCCCAGGTGAGCAGGCGCCTGCGCCATACGGCGGCGGGGCTGTCCAGGGCGTCGTCCTGATCGTCGGTGTCGTGATCGTCGTAGCGTCGGGGCACGGGAATGCGAGAATGTAAATTCCGCCGAGTCTAGCGCAGCCCAGCGGGCAGCGCGGCGCGACGGCCTCTTCGTTTAAGTTGGAGTGGTACCGGATGTCGATGTCGTGGGCGAATGCGCGCTACGCCCTGAACCGCCTGGCCGGCCTGGTCCGGCGCGGCCTGACCAGCCTGCGCACGCGCGGCTGGCGCAGCACCTGGGAGCGCCTGCGCGTGCATGCGCAACCGCTGCCGCCGCCGCAGCGCGCGCTGTTCGCGGTGGAATCTGCACCGTTCGCGCCGTTCGCGGTGCCGAACAGTCCTGCGCCGCTGGTCAGCATCGTGATCCCGGTCTACAACCACGTCGCGCATACCCTCGCCTGCCTGCGCGCGCTGGCCGCGCATCCGCCGGCCGCGCCCTGCGAGATCCTGGTGATCGACGACGGCAGCAACGACGACACGGCGCAGTGGCTACCGCAGATCGTCGGCCTGCACTACCACGTGCGCGAGCGCAACGGCGGCTTCATCGCCACCTGCAACGACGGCGCCGCACGCGCGCAGGGCCGCTACCTGGTGTTCCTCAACAACGACACGGTGCCGCAGCCGGGCTGGCTGGACGCGTTGCTGGACACCTTCGCGCAGCTGCCGCAGGCCGGCCTGGTCAGCGCGCAACTGCTGTATCCCGACGGCCGCCTGCAGGATGCCGGCGGCGTGGTCTTCGCCGACGGCAGCGCCTGGAGCTACGGCCGCTTCGAGTCGCCCGACGATCCGCGCTATGCCTACCTGCGCGACGTCGACTACGGCAGCGGCGCGGCGCTGGCGATCGAGCGCGCGCGCTTCCTGGCGCTGGGCGGTTTCGACACGCGCTACATGCCGGCCTACTACGAGGACACCGACCTGGCCTTCGCGGTACGCGCCGCCGGCTTGCGCACGCTGGTGCAACCGGCCAGCCGCGTGGTGCACGACGAGGGCACCAGCAACGGCACCGACACCGGCAGCGGGATCAAGGCCTACCAGGTACGCAACCGTGCGGTCTTCGCCAGCAAGTGGGCCGAGGTGTTGGCGCAGCACCTGCAACCCGGCGAGGTACCGGTGCCAGCGCTGCTGCATCGCCGGCAGCGCCAGGTACTGATCCTGGACGAAGCGCTGCCGCAGCCGGACCGCGATTCCGCCTCGCTGCGCCAGCTCAACCTGATCCGCCTGCTGCTGGAGGAAGGCGCGCACGTGGTGTTCGTGCCCAGCGAGCGCAGCTATGCCAGCCGCCATAGCGAGACCCTGCAACGGCTCGGCGTGGAGGTGTGGTACGCGCCGTACCTGAAGAACCTGACCTGGTTCCTGCAGCAGCACGGTGCGCGCTTCCACAGCGTGCTGCTGGTGCGCCACCACGTCGCCCACGCCTGCCTGCCGCTGCTGCGCCGGTTCGCGCCGCAGGCACGGCGCCTGTTCGACACCGTGGACCTGCACTACCTGCGCGAGCGCCGCGGTGCCGAACTCGCCGGCGATGCGCGCCTGCTGCGCGAGGCCGAGCGCACCCGCGCGCGCGAGCTGGAGGTGATGGCGCAGGTCGACGTGACCGTGCTGGTCAGCGCGGTCGAACGCGAACAGTTGCAGCGCGAGGCGCCACAGGTGCGCACGGCGCTGATCTCGAACCTGCACGAGGTCGCCGGCCCCGGCCTGCCGTGGGCGCAGCGCCGCGACCTGGTGTTCGTCGGCGGCTTCCGCCATGCGCCCAACGTGGACGCGGTGCGCTGGTTCCTGCAGGAGGTATTTCCTGCCGTGCGCACGCGTCTGCCGGAGGTGCGCTTCCACTGCATCGGTGCGGACATGCCGGAGGACATCCGCCGCCTCGGCGAGGCCACCGCGGGCGTCGAGTTGCTCGGCCACGTGCCCGACATCGCTGCCTACATGGACGGCATGCGCATCGCCGTGGCGCCGCTGCGGTTCGGCGCGGGGGTCAAGGGCAAGGTCAACCTCAGCATGGCCCATGGCCAGCCGGTGGTGGCCACCGCGTGCGCGGTGGAAGGCATGCACCTGCGCGACGGCGAGGACGTGCTGATCGCCGACGACCCCGCCGCGTTCGCCGACGCCATCGCGCAGCTCTACGCCGATCCGGCGCTGTGGCAACGGCTGGCCGACAACGGCCTGCGCAACATCGAAACCCACTTCTCGCTGGACGCCGCCCGCGCCACGGTGCGCGAGGCGTTCCTGGCCTGAGCGGCGGTGGCGCGCCGTTTTCTATCGCGTCGGGACTGAAGTCCCTCCCACAATGGTGTTGCGAGCATCGCCGCTCTGGCCGGCACCCGGCGGGCGCTGTCGCGCACCCACGCGCGCACTGCAAACCAAGACGCTCGCAGCCCCGGATATACAACCGATCGCCGGAACCTCTCAACGCCCCCTGTGGGAGGGACTTCAGTCCCGACGCGCCGCACCATCAGCCTGGGGAAGCTCCCACTTCACTGCGCCCACTAACGCCCCGGACTGAGGCTGCGCAAGCGACGCTCGAAGGCGGCCAGCTCCGGGGTCGCCGGATCGATCGCGCGGGCGCGCTGCAACGCCTGCCGCGCGAACGCGGCATCGCCACCGCTCAGGCGCTCGTCGCCGACCGCCAGCCAGCGCTGCGCCAGGCGTCGCCGCGCAGTGGCCAGGCCGTTGCCGCCCGGCGCCAGCGCACGCCAGGCGTCGTAGCAGGCGCTCGCCGCCAGCACCCGATTGCCGCGCATGGCGTCGTCGAAACAGCGTCGCAGCGCCGCCAGCACGCGCTGCTCGGCCGCGCGCACGCGCGCATCGCGCGGCGCCAGGGTCTGCGCCGCCAGCAAGGTGTCGTAGGCGCTGGCGCCGGGCGGGGTCAGCCAGGCACCGCGCGCCTCGGCAGCCTGCAGATCGGTCAGCAGGCGCTGCAGGCGGCGCTCGCGCTCGGCCGGCGACACCCGCGAGGGCGGCGTGGCCTGGCTTTGCCGGGCGCGCTGCAACGCCTGCTTCGCGTCGGCCAGCGCGCGGCTATCCGGCGCCAGGGCCTGGCCCTTGCGCAAGGCGCGCTCGGCCTCGCCGAAACGGAAATCGGCGGCGGCACGGCTCGCCTGCAGCGCATAGGCCGCCGCCACCCGCTCCAGGCCGTCGCTGGCGCCGGCTGCGTCCGGCACCGCCGCGTGCCACTGCGCAAACGCGTGTGCCGCCGCGTCCAGGCGTTGCCGGCGCAGGGCCTGCTCGGCCTCGCGCTGCAGGCGCTCCAGCGCCCGGTTCAGTTCCGCCTGGGTCTCGGGCAAGTCGACATGGCCGGGGTCGTAGCCGCGCGCGCGCTCCACCAGCGCCGCGGCGGCGGCCAGGTCGCCGCGCGCCAGGTCGCTGCGTGCGTGCTGCAGCAGTTCCGACAGCGCATCCTCGCGGCCTTCCAGCGCCGCGGTGCGTTCCGGCGCGTACTCCAGGACGCGCTGGTACAGCGGCAGGGCCGCGTCCGGGCCGTCGTCCAGATGCCCGTCGTGGCGCGCCTGCGCCGCCCGTTGCAGCAGTTGATCGATGCCGGCGTGCGCGGCCTCGCGCGCGCGCAATGCCGCCTCGATGCGATCGGCATCGGCGCGCGGCACCTGCAGCGCGCGCGCCAGCGCCAGCGCCTCGCGCGCCTGCGGAAAGCGGCCGGCGGCCAGCGCCGCGCGCGCCTGCCCCAACGCCGCGCGCCCGGTCGCGGCCAACCCGACGCGCGCCTGCATGCGGTCGCTGTCCAGCGCCAGCGCGGCCTCGAAGCGCTCGCGCGCACCGCTGCCGTCGGCGGCGCTGAGCCGGCCCGCACGCAGCGCCGCGTGGCCCTGATCGAGCAATTGCTGGATGCGCGGCTCCGGCCAGATCAGGTCGGCCAGCGGGCGGCGGAACACCACCACGGTCATTCCCAGCACCAGCAGCACCGCCAGCGCCCAGCGCCAGACACGCCGATCGCGCCACAGCGGCACCGGCCGCTGTCTGCGCGTGGGTTCGTCCCTGACCTGATCCGGCGGCATGCTCACCGCACAAGCTTAGCGTTGCCCCGATGACGAACAGCTGTGCGTCGCGCCGGCCGCGCGCACGGTAGGTGGCCCATCCGCTGGCAGGCCTCCCGGCCGGCATGCCGCCGCCCCTCAGCCCAGCCGCCGCGCCTCGTGCACGCCCGGCAGCGCGTCGAGCTTGCCGAGCAAGGTGGACAGCTGCCCGTAGTCGCCGACCTTCAGCCGCAGCCGCAGTTGCGCCAGGCCGCTGTCGCGCACGTTCTCGCTGTTGATCTCCAGCACGTGCGCCTCTTCCTGGGCGATCAGGTTGGTGATGTCCTTGAGCAGCCAGCGCCGGTCCACCGCGCGCACCAGCACGTCGACCTCGTAGCCACCGCCGGCCTGGCCCCACTCCACCGGCAGCACCCGCTGCGGATGGCTGGCGGCCAGCCGCGCGAACGCGGCGCAGTCGCTGCGGTGCACGGTGACGCCGCGGGTGCGGGTCAGGTAGCCGGCGATCGGCTCGCCGGCCACCGGCTGGCAGCAGCGTGCCAGTTGCACCAGCAGATTGCCGACGCCCTGCACGGTGAACTTGGACTTGCCCAGGCCGGTGCGGCGGGCGGTGGGCCGTGGCATGGCCGGCGCGGCCGGCTGCGCCGCGGCGCGCTCGGCCTCGTGCAGGGCGCGCCCGACCTGGCTGGGGCCGACGTCGCCCAGCGCCACCTGGATGTACAGTTCCTCCACGCCGTCGGCATGGAACTTCTTCGCCGCCGGCAACAGGTCGGCGTGCTGCAGCCCCAGGCGCTTGAGCTCACGCTCCAGCAGCTCCTTGCCGGCCTGCACGTTGCGCGCGCGGTCCAGCTTGTGGAACCAGGCGCGCACCTTGTCGCGCGAACGCCCGCTGGCCAGGTAGCCGTTGGCCGGCAACAGCCAGTCGCGGCGCGGCTCGGCCTCCTTGCCGGTGAGGATCTCGACACGGTCACCGCTGCGCAGCTTGTGGGTCAGCGGCACGATGCGGTTGTTGACCTTGGCGCCGCGGCAGCGGTGCCCGACCATGGTGTGCACGTGGTAGGCGAAATCCAGCGGCGTGGCGCCCTGCGGCAGGTCGATCACCTCGCCCATCGGGGTCAGCGCATAGACCCGGTCCTCGACCAGTTCGGCGTCCAGCGCCCCGGCCAGCCCGCCCTGCTCGCCGTCCTGCGACTGCTCCAGCAACTGCCGCATCCAGGTGATCTTGCGGTCGAAGGCCTTCTCCGCGCCCTTGCCGCCTTCCTTGTACTTCCAGTGCGCAGCCACGCCCAGCTCGGCCTGCGCGTGCATGTCGTGGGTACGGATCTGCACTTCGATCGTGCGCCCTTCCGGGCCGACCACGGCGGTGTGCAGCGAGCGGTAGTCGTTGGCCTTGGGCCGGGCGATGTAGTCGTCGAACTCGCTGGGCACCGGCGCCCACAGCGCGTGCACCACGCCGAGCGCCGCATAGCAGGCGGCGACGTCGTCGACCATCACCCGCACCGCGCGCAGGTCGTACAGCTGGTCGAAGGCCAGGCGCTTCTTCTGCATCTTCCGCCAGATGCTGTAGATGTGCTTGGGCCGCCCGCTGATCTCCGCGCGCAGGCCCTGCTCGGCCAGCGCCTTGGACAGGATCTTCTTGACCGCCTCGATATAGCGCTCGCGCGCCACCCGGCTCTCGTCGACCTCGCGGGCGATGCGCCGGTAGGTGTCCGGTTCCAGGTGCCGGAACGCCAGGTCCTCCAGCTCCCACTTCAACTGCCAGATGCCCAGGCGGTTGGCCAGCGGCGCGTGGATGTCGCGGGTCAGCTGCGCCAGCGCGCGGCGCTGCGCTTCCGGCGCCTTGTCGGCCACGCGCATCTGCGCCAGTTGCCGCGCCAGCAGGACCGGCACCACCCGCAGGTCCTGCACGATCGAAAGCAGCAGCCGGCGCAGGCCTTCGCTGTTGCGCCCGGCCTCGCGCCCGGCATGCAGCGCCCACACCGGGTCGGCGGCGTCCTGCGCCTCCAGCAGGCCGGCCACCGCCTGCGCCCGCGCCGGTGGCGCCACCGGCAGCTGCGGCAACTGTGCGCGCAAGGCCGGCAGGTCGAACAGCAACGCCGCCAGCAGCGAGGCCTCGTCGGCGGACAGCAGCGCCAGCGCGTCCAGGGTGTCGGCCAGCACCGGCCACGGCAGCCGCGGCAGCGGCTCGGCCTGTGCCTGCCAGGCCTGCAGCAGCGCCGCGCGCAGGGCGGGCGCCAGGGTCGCGGCCGACGGGCGCTGCAGCAACGCCTCCAGGCCGGAGTGGACGGTGTGGTTCAAGGACGGACGCAGTCGACGAAACGGTGCCGCCTACACTAACTCGCTTGTGCGCGTTCTCACAATTGCGCCGGCCGCACGGCGGGGGCGCCCCGCGGATACGCACCGCCGCGTCACTGTGATCCGGTTGCGACTTGCAGCGGTTTTACCGGAATTTCACAACCGCCCCAATCCCCGCGCCTATGCTCGAACGCGACGGTGACCCGCTGCTGTCTGCATGCGCCGCTGCCGTCGTCCCTAGACCGACTCGAAGAGGAACGCACATGAAGAAGTGGAACAAGCCTGTGATCCGCGAAATCTGCGTCGGCGCGGAAATCAACTGCTACGCCTCCGGCGAGCTCTGACCCGCGCACTCCTCCCTTCCCGCGACCGAAGCGCGACCGGCCAGGCGCTAAAAACGGAGACCGGATGCACCTCATCGTATTGGGATCGGCGGCAGGCGGAGGGCATCCGCAGTGGAACTGCCACACGCCTGCAAGCCAGCGCGCGTGGCAGCAACACCCGGGTGCCCAACGCCGTACCCAGGCCAGCATCGCAGTCAGCGTCGATGGCCAGCGCTGGCTGCTGATCAACGCCTCACCCGATTTCCGCCAGCAGGTGCTGGCCACCCCCGCACTATGGCCGCAGCGCGACCAGCGCCATTCGCCGATCGAGGCGGTGCTGCTGACCAGCGGCGAGATCGACCATATCGCCGGGCTGCTGTCGATGCGCGAGAGCCAGCGCTTCGACCTGTACGCGAGTAGCCGCGTGCTCGACCTGCTGGCGCAGAACCCGGTGTTCGACGCGCTGCACCCGGCTTACGTGCACCGCCATCCGTTCACCCTGGACACACCGCTGTCGCTGCTCGGCCTGCAGGTCACACCATTCGCGGTGCCGGGCAAGGTGCCGCTGTTCATGGAATCCCGCCACAGCGGCGACCTGGCCGGCTCGGCCGAGGAGACGCTGGGCCTGACCATCGACGACGGGACGCACCGCCTGCACTACATTCCCGGCTGCGCGGCGCTGACCGACGCCCTGCGCGAGCGCCTGCGCGGCGCCGAACTGGTGTTCTTCGACGGCACCCTGTGGCGCGACGACGAACTGGTGCAGTTGGGCGTCAGCGCCAAGACCGGCCAGCGCATGGGCCACATGAGCATCGACGGCGAGGCCGGCACCCTGCATGCCTTCGCCGACCTGGGCGTGGCACGCAAGGTCTTCATCCACATCAACACCACCAACCCCATCCTCGACGCCGGCTCCGCCGAGCGCGCCACCGTCGCCGCGCACGGCTGGGACGTGGCCCACGACGGCATGGAGATCGCACTGTGACCCGCCTTCCCGCATCACCTGCGAGACCAAGCCCGTGAGCGCACTGCTGAGCCCGGAACAACTGGAAACCGCGCTGCGCGGGATCGGCGCGCGGCTGTACCACGACCAGCACCCTTTCCACGCCCTGCTGCATAGCGGGCGCCTGAACCGCGGCCAGGTCCAGGCCTGGGCGCTGAACCGCTACGAGTACCAGCGCTGCATCCCGCTCAAGGACGCGGCGATCCTGGCGCGGATGGACGACCCGGCGCTGCGCCGGATCTGGCGCCAGCGCATCGTCGACCACGACGGCAGCGCCGATGGCGAAGGCGGCATCGCCCGTTGGCTGCACCTGACCGACGCGCTGGGACTGGATCGCGACCTGGTGCAGTCCGGGCGCGGCCTGCTGCCCGGCACCCGCTTCGCGGTGCAGGCCTACCTGCACTTCGTGCGGGAGAAGAGCCTGCTGGAAGCCATCGCCTCGTCGCTGACCGAACTGTTCGCCCCCGGCATCATTGGCCACCGCGTGGCCGGCATGCTGCAGCACTACGACTTCGTCTCGCGCGAGGCGCTGGCGTATTTCGAGCATCGCCTGCACGAAGCGCCACGCGATTCGGACTTCGCCCTGGACTACGTCAAGCGCCATGCCGACACCGTGGAGAAGCAGCAGTTGGTGCAGGACGCGCTGCGCTTCAAGTGCGGCGTGCTGTGGTCGCAACTGGATGCGCTGCACTTCGCCTACGTGCAGCCGGGCGTGGCCTGGCCGGACGCGTTCGTGCCGGACGCCGCGCAGGCCGCGGCATGAGCACGCTGGACGCCAGCAGCCAACCGCGGCTCGCCGCCGGCGTGCGCCTGCAGCACGACCGTGCGCGCGACCAATGGGTGCTGCTGGCACCGGAGCGGGTGATCGAACTGGACGCCATCGCCCACGCCATCGTCTCGCGCTGCGACGGCGTCCGCAGCCTGGCGACGATCGCCGCGGAACTGGCCGCAGAATTCGAGGCCGACCCGGCCGAGGTCGAACGCGACGTGCGCGAGCTGGCGCAGCAGTTGCACGCCAAGCGGCTGCTGCGCGCATGAACGCCCCGGTGCCGCCGCCGCTGTCGATCCTGCTGGAGCTGACCCATCGCTGCCCGCTGGCCTGCCCGTACTGCTCCAACCCCATCGCACTGGCCGGCCTGCGCGAGGAACTGGATACCGCCGGCTGGCGCTCGGCGCTGGACCAGGCCGCGGCGATGGGGGTGCTGCAGGCGCACTTCTCCGGCGGCGAACCGATGCTGCGCAAGGACCTGCCCGATCTGGTCGCGCATGCGCGTGCGCTGGGCCTGTACAGCAACCTGATCACCTCCGGGGTGGCCGGCGGCGCACCGATGCTGGCGGACCTGGCCGCGGCCGGGTTGGAACACGTGCAACTGAGCGTCCAGGACGCCGACGCCGCCGGCGCCGACCGCATCGCCGGCTACCGCGACAGCCTGGCCAAGAAGCGCGCCTTCGCCGCGGCGGTGCGCGCGCTCGACCTGCCGCTGACGATCAACGCGGTGATCCACCGCCACAACGCCGAACGCGTGCCGGCGATGATCGACCTGGCGCTGGAGCTCGGTGCCGAACGCCTGGAAGTGGCGCACACCCAGTACTACGGCTGGGGCCTGCGCAATCGCGCCGCGCTGATGCCCAGCCGCGCGCAGATCGATGCGACCGTGGCCGCGGTGGAGGCCGCCCGGCTGCGCCTGCAGGACCGCCTGCACATCGACTTCGTCACCCCCGACTACTACGCGCACCGGCCCAAGGCCTGCATGGGCGGCTGGGGGCAGCGCTTCGTCAACATCTCCCCACGCGGCGACGTGCTGCCCTGCCACGCCGCCGAAACCCTGCCGGACATGCGCTTCGAGAACCTGCGCACGCGCCCGCTGGCGGCGATCTGGGAAGACGGCGAGGCCTTCGTGCGCTTCCGCGGCAGCGCCTGGATGCCGCGGGTCTGCCAGGAGTGTCCGAAACGCGAGATCGACTGGGGCGGCTGCCGCTGCCAGGCGCTGGCGCTGAGCGGCGATGCCGCGACCCTGGACCCGGTCTGCGAACGCGCCCCAGGGCACGCGGCGCTGCAGGCGCTGGCGCAGCGCGAAGCCGCCGCGCCGGCGCCGGACTTCGTGTACCGGCGACCGCCGCGCAGGTCGGACGCGCCCGCCGCCGCCGAGGACTGAACCGGGCGCCGACACGGTCCCGGCGCGCCCGGTATCCCGTGCGCAGTCACCGCTTGCGACTACACTACGGCGCATCCCACTTCCCGGATCCCCGCCATGTCTCTTGCGCGTCTCGCTCCCCTGGTCCTGTGCGCGGCGCTCGCCGTGTCCGCCGCCCCGGCGCTCGCCCAGCGCACCGTCTCCGGCGATCTGCAGACGCAGATGTCGCCGCAGGAGTTCAAGGCGGCCGGTCTGGACAAGCTGTCGCCGCAGGAGCTGGCTGCGCTGAACGACTGGCTGCAGGGCAAGGTCGCCAAGGAAACCGCAGTGGCGCTGGAGAAGGCCAAGGAAGAGGGCCGCCGCGAGGTGATCACCAAGAACCGCGGCTTCTTCGACTTCGGTAGCGCCGAGCCGATCGAGAGCACCCTGGTGGGCGAGTTCTCCGGCTTCGCCAAAGGCCGCAAGTACGTGCTGGCCAACGGTCAGGAATGGGAGCAGACCGAGGCGGCGAGCCTGCCCAGCGTGCACCGCACCGCGCCCAAGGTGAAGATCACCCCCGGCATCATGGGCGTGTGGTACATGCAGATCGACAACTACAACACCCGCGCCAAGGTCCGTCGCGTCAAATAGGATCGCGCGCCGTGAACCTGCGTCCGCGGCCGGGACTGGCCGACGCCTCGCACAGCCTCGCCGACGCGCTGCGCCGGCGCCTGCGCGCAAGCGATGTCTGGTTCATCGCCCTGGCCCTGCTGGTCGGCGTGATCGCCGGCCTGCTGACCCTGTTGCAGAGCAGCCTGGCACACGGCGTGCAGGCTCTGCTGTACGGCCTGGAGGCCGACGAGCGGCTCAGCGCCATGTCCGAACTGAGCGTGCAGCAGTTGCTGGTGCTGCCGCTGGGCGGGCTGCTGGTCGGCCTGCTGGGCATGGCCGCACGCGCGCGCAAGCGGCAACTGGTCGACGCCGTCGAAGCCAACGCGCTGTACGGCGGGCGCATGTCGATGCGCGACAACCTGATCGTCTCGGTGCAGACCCTGTTCTCCAACGGCGTCGGTGCCTCGGTCGGCCTGGAGGCGGCGTACACGCAGATGGGCGCCGGCAGCGGCTCGCACCTGGGCCGGGTGCTGCGCCTGCGCCGCGCCGACATCCGCACCCTGGTCGGCGCCGGTGCCGGCGCGGCCATCGCGGCGGCCTTCGGCGCGCCGCTGGCCGGCGCGTTCTATGCGTTCGAGATCGTGATCGGCGCGTACTCGCCGTCGGCGCTGGCACCGGTGGCGGTGGCCTCGCTGGGCGCGGTGTTCGTGTCGCAGCTGGCCGGGGTGCAGCCGTACCTGCTGCCGGCCTCGGCGGCCTCGGCACTGGAGGCGCGCGACTACGTGCTGTACGCACTGCTCGGCGTGCTCTGCGCGCTGCTGGCGGTGGCGGTGATGCGCCTGATCGGCGCGATCGAACAGGCGATCAACCGCAGCCCGCTGCCGCGCTGGGCACGCCCGGTCGCCGGCGGCCTGCTGCTGATCCCGCTGGCATTGATCACCCCGCAGGTGCTGTCCTCCGGACACGGCGCGCTGCACCTGGACCTGACCAGCCCGACCTCGCTGCGCTGGCTGGGCATCCTGCTGCTGCTCAAGTGCCTGGGCTCGGCCATCTCGCTGGGCTTCGGCTTCCGTGGCGGCCTGTTCTTCGCCTCGTTGTTCATGGGGTCGCTGGTCGGCGGGCTGTTCGCCGGCGTGCTCAATCTCGGCAGCGGCATGGCCCTGGTCGACGGCACCGCCGCGTCGCTGGCCGGCATGGCGGCGATGGCCGCTGCGGTGATCGGCGCGCCGATGACGATGGCGATGCTGGTGCTGGAAGGCACCCACGATTTCGTGCTGGCCAGCGCAGTGATGGTGGCGGTGCTGGTCGCCAACACCATCGTCCGCCAGATCTTCGGCTACTCGTTCTCCACCTGGCGCCTGCACCTGCGCGGCGAGACCATCAAGAGCGCGCGCGACGTCGGCTGGGTCAAGCACCTCAGCGCCGGGCGGATGATGCAGAAGGACGTGCATCCGCTGGCCGCCACCACCAGCGTGGCCGAGTTCCGCCGCCGCTTCCCGCTCGGCTCGGGCACCCGCGTGGTGCTGGAAGACGAGAACGGTCACTACGCCGGTCTGGTCACCCTGGCCGCCGCCTACGCCGATGGCGTCAACGCCGACGCGGCCATCGTCGACTACGCCGGCAACCGCGACGTGGCCCTGCCCGCCGACACCGACGTGGTCACCGCCATGCGCCAGTTCGACCTGACCCAGAGCGACGAGCTGGCGGTTGTCGACGACCAGGGCAAGGTCCTGGGCGTGCTCAGCGAAAGCTTCGTGCGCAAGCGCTACGCCGAGGAACTGGACAAGCGCCAGCGCGAGCTGATGGGCGAGCGGGTGGATGATTGAGGGGCGGGGATTGGGGATTCGGGATTCGGGATTCGGGATTCGCAGGATTGCTGCCCCCTGAGAGGTTGAGGGCCGTGATCGCATGTCGCAGGAGCGGCTGCTGTCGGAGGGGCTTCAGCCGCGACGCATGAACGCCAGAGCAGCGGGAATGCAGGGCACCTCCAATCGCCCTGGAGCGTACGCGCAGGAGCAGCTTCAGCCGCGACGCATGACGCCACGATGGGCGCGGCTGAAGCCGCTCCTGCGACACAACAAGACGCGACTGCGTTGGTGCGTAGCACCAACACCACGCGCCGTTGCAGAGCAGATCGCTTGACCGTCCAAGCGGCGCATCCCCGTTGTGGGAGGGGCTTCAGCCCCGACGCCTGCCGCTGAACGCGTCGGGACTGAAGTCCCTCCCACAAGAATGCTGGTCACGCGGGTGGTACGGGAACAGCGGTGGAATCTCACACCGAATCCCCACTCCCCAATCACCGCAGCAGAGCCACCCGCTGCGCCAGCTTCTTGGCCGAGATGCCGGCGCGGGCGCCCAGTTCCTGGGCGAACAGCGACACCCGCAGTTCTTCCAGGTCCCAGCGCAGCGCTTGCCACTCCGGTGTGTCGCCACGTCCGCCCGCGGCCGCGTCGGCCAGTGCGTCGACGAACGGCTTCAACTCCAGCATCCGCGCCTGGTCGCGCGCCGGATCGCGTTTGGCGCGCTCGGCGCGCAGGATCATCGCGCGCAGATAGCGCGGGAACTGCGCCAGCGCCGTGGCCGGGGTCTCGCGCAGGAAGCCCGGATGCAGCAAGGCTGCCAGTTGCGCGCGCAGGTCGTCGAGGTTGCCGCTGGCCCAGCCCATCAGCGGCGATTCCAGTTGCGGCTTCAGTTCCGCGGCCGCGCCCATGATCGCCTCGGCCAGTTTCAGCCGCTCCATCGCCTCGCCGAACAGCTGCTTGGCCGCGGCATCGCGACGCTGGGCAAAACTGTCCGCATCGCGGATCGCCTCCAGCCCCTGTTCCAGCAGCGCATTCAACGCCGCTTCCACCAGGTCGCCGCGCAGGCGTTCCTGCGATTCGATCGCCGCGTACAACAGCCCGGTCTTGGGCGAGACCGGCAACTGCTTGCGCGCCTGCTTGACCTTGTCGGCCAGGGCGATCTCCAGCAGCCGACGCACGCCGCGCGGATGCGCCGCCTCGGCCTGCGCACGGTCGGCGAAGATGCGCAGGGCGGCGCTGTCGCCCTCGTCCACCAGTGCCGGATACGCCGGCACGCCGGCTTCACCCGGCACCTGCAGCGGGATCGGCGTCGCCGGGAACTCGCGCAATCCGGTCGCGGCCATGGCGCGGCCGGCGCGCGCGGCGAAGGCCTGCCCGGCACGTTCGCCGAAGCGCGCGCGCAGCGCGTCCAGGTCGCGCGACTCGGCCAGCACCTTGCCGGCCTCGTCGCGCAGGCGCAGGTTCATGCGCAGATGCGGCTCCAGCGTGCTCTCGTCGAACTCCAGCGCACTCAGCGGCGCACCGGTGGCACGCTGCAGGAACCGCGCCAGCTCGCCACGGATGTCGTCGGCGCTGGGCTGCGGGAAGGCCTCGTAGAACGCACGCGCGAAGTCCGGCGCCGGCACGTAGTTGCGCCGCAGCGCCTTGGGCAGGCTGCGGATCAGCGCCGCCGCCTTGTCGGTGACGAAGCCCGGCGCCAGCCACGACAGCCGCGCCGGGTCCAGCGCGTTGAGCAGGTGCACCGGCACCTCCAGGGTCACGCCGTCGTCGGCCGCGCCGGGTTCGAAGCGGTAGTGCAGCGGCAGCCGCGCATCGCCTAGCGGGAAGTACGTGGGATAGCGCTCGGCGGCGCTGCCCTCGCCCGGCAACAGGTCGGCCAGCGACCAGTGCAGCGCGCGCCGCTGCTCCGGCGCCAGCGCCTTCCACCAGGCGTCCAGGCCGGAGGCGGAATGGATCTCGCCGGGAATCCGGTCCAGATACCAGCGCGCCTGCCAGTCCTCGTCGGCGACGATGCCGGCGCGACGCAGCTTGGCCTCCTCCTCGTGCGCCTGCGCCAGCACCTTCTGGTTGTCGGCGACGAAGCTGGCGCGGGTGTTGATCTCGCCCGGCACCAGGCCCTGGCGCACGAACAGTTCGTGCGCGCCGGGCGGATCGATGCGGCCGTAGTGCACCGGCTTCTTCGGCGCCAGCACCAGCCCGAACAGGCTGATCTGCTCGGAGGCCAGCACCTGCCCCTGCGCGCGCGACCAGTGCGGATCGAAATGCTTGCGCGCCAGGAGGTGCGGCAATTCGGCGATCACCCAATCCGGCTCGATCGCCGCATTGGTCAGGCCCCACACCTTCTGGGTGTCCAGCAGCGTCGCCGGCAGCACCCACGGCGGCGGCTTGCGCGACAGCGTCGAGCCGGGGAACAACAGGAAGCGGCGCTGCCGCGGCGCCAGGAAATCGCCCTTCTCGGTGCGGTGGCCGACCTGGGTCGGCAGCCCGGCCAGCAAGGCGCGGTGCAGCGCCTGGTAGGCGGCGGCACGCTCGCGTTCGCTGGCGCGCGGCGCCTCCCCTGCCTCGGCGGGCGCCGGTGGCGGGGGCGGAGCCGCAGGTGCGGGCGTGGCCGGCGTACCGGTGCCGCGGCCTTCGCGGGCCAGGCGCGCGGCGCGGTGCAACTGCCCGCGGGTCGCACGCGCCGCGGTCTCGGCATCGCGCGCCGGCGCGGGCGCGGAAGCGCCGGCCAGCAGCGGCCGCAGGGAGGCCTCCGCTGGCTCCTCGGTCCAGCCCAGTTCCGCGCACAGCAGATGCAGCTGGCGGTGCAGTTCGCGCCACTCGCGCATGCGCAGGAAGCCGAGGAAATGCCGGCCGCACCAGTCGCGCAGCTTGGACTGGGTCAGGTCCTCGTGCGCCTGCCGGTAGCCGTCCCACAGGCGCAGGATGCCGACGAATTCCGAGCGCGCATCGGCGAACTTGGCATGCGCGTTGTCGGCGGCCTCGCGCGCCTCCGGCGGGCGCTCGCGCGGATCCTGGATGCCCAGGAACGCCGCGATCACCAGCATCGGCCGCAGGCAGCCGTGCTGCTGCGCCGCCACCAGCATCCGCGCCAGTTTCACGTCCACCGGCAGCCGCGCCATCTTGCGGCCGATCTCGGTGAGCTTGCGCAGGCCGTGGCGGTCCGGCTCGCCGACCGCCCCCAGCTCCACCAACTGCTGCCAGCCATCGGCCACCGCACGCTCGTCCGGCGGCTCCAGAAACGGGAAATCCTCGATCCGTCCCAGCCCCAGCTGCAACATGCGCAGGATCACCCCGGCCAGGCTGGAGCGGCGGATCTCCGGATCGGTGAACTCCGGGCGCGCCGTAAAATCCGCCTCGGCGTACAGCCGGTAGCAGATGCCCTCGGCGATGCGGCCGCAGCGGCCCTTGCGCTGGTTGGCACTGGCCTGCGAGATCGGCTCGATGTGCAGGCGGTCGAGCTTCTGCCGCGGGCTGTAGCGCTTGACCCGGGCATAGCCGGGATCGACCACGTAGCGGATGCGCGGCACCGTCAGCGAGGTTTCGGCGACGTTGGTGGCGAGCACCAGGCGCCGCCGCTGACCAGGGTTGAACACCCGGTCCTGGTCGGCGTTGGAGAGCCGCGCGTACAGCGGCAGCACCTCGGTCTCGCGGTACTTGCGCCGTTCCAGCGCATGGTGCGCATCACGGATCTCGCGTTCGCCGGGCAGGAACACCAGCACGTCGCCGCGCGGATCCAGCCGGGTGATTTCGTCGATCGCCGCCACGATCGCCTGGTTGACCGTGCGGTCGCCGGCGTTGTCGCCACTCTCGGCGTCGGCCTCCTCGCCGCCCGCCTCCTCCAGCGGCCTGTAGCGCACCTCCACCGGATAGGTGCGGCCCTCCACGCTGATCACCGGCGCATCGTCGAAATGCGCGGCGAAGCGCGCGGTGTCGATCGTCGCCGAGGTCACGATGACCTTCAGGTCCGGTCGCTTGCGCAGCAGCTGCTTCAGGTAACCGAGCAGGAAATCGATGTTGAGGCTGCGCTCGTGCGCCTCGTCGACGATGATCGTGTCGTAGCTGGACAGCCAGCGGTCGCTGGCGATCTCGGCCAGCAGGATGCCGTCGGTCATGAACTTGATCCGGGTCTGCTCGCCGACGCGGTCGTTGAAGCGCACCTGGAAGCCCACCGTCTCGCCCACCGGCGTGCGCAGCTCCTCGGCCACGCGGCTGGCCACCGCGCGCGCGGCGATGCGCCGCGGCTGGGTGCAGCCGATCATGCCGGCGGCGCCGCGCCCGGCGGCCAGGCAAAGCTTCGGCAACTGCGTGGTCTTGCCCGAACCGGTCTCGCCGGCGATCACCACCACCTGGTGCTCGCGGATCAGCGCGACGATGCGCTCGGCCTCGCGCGCGATCGGCAGCTGCGGATCCAGGGTGATCGCCGGCTGCTGCGCCGCGCGCGCGGCGCAACGCGCCTGCGACGCCTGCAGCGCCTGCTCGAACGCCGTCTCCAACGCAGCATTGCCGGGCGCGGCCTGCCAGCGCGACCATAGGCCCAGCAGGCGGCCACGGTCGCGGGTCAGCGCGCCGTCGATCGCGGCGCGGCGTTCGCGCAGGCGTGCCGGCACGGAAGGTTTTTCGATAGCGTTCATCAATCGGATGCCATTGAACGTTGAATCACAGCACATGCTTTAGTCTGTCTATTGTGACGCCATCTCGTCTGTAACCCCCAAAGAGGAACTCCCATGGCCAAGAACAAGACCCCCGGCAAGACCAAGAACGCCGCCAGCAAGGCCGTCGCCGGCCAGCCGCTGGCCGGCCTGGCGCCGTCAGCGCCCAACATCGATATCGGGATCGGCGGCGGCGATCGCAAGAAGATCGCCGACGGCCTGTCGCACTACATGGCCGACGCCTTCACCCTGTACCTGAAGACCCACAACTTCCACTGGAACGTGACCGGGTCGATGTTCAACTCGCTGCACCTGATGTTCGAGACCCAGTACACCGAGCAGTGGGCGGCGCTGGACGACGTCGCCGAGCGCATCCGCGCCCTGGGCTTCAACGCCCCGGGCTCCTACAAGGAATACGCCGCGCTGACCTCGATCCCGGAAGAGGAAGGCCTCAGCGACAGCGCCGACTGGCGCGAAATGGTGCGCCAGCTGGTGGTCGGCAACGAAGCGGTGTGCCGCACCGCGCGCAAGGTGCTCAAGACCGCCGACGACGCCGGCGACGACCCGTCGGTGGACCTGCTGACCCAGCGCCTGCAGACCCACGAGAAGTACGCCTGGATGCTGCGCTCGCTGCTGCAGTAAGGGATTCCGCCCTGCCTGCCTGGCAGGCAGGGCGCGCCGCCCGCGCGCGCCTTCGCGCGGAGCGAGACGTTGGCTGGGTGCACTGTGGGAGGGACTTCAGTCCCGACGCCTTTCCATCTCGGCCCCGGCAGGCTTCGTCTGCCGCGACCGCAAGACAGTCGCCACCTACAGACCAGCGCGCGTTCGCCTGACACGCGCTTGCGCACACCAGGAAGCCAACCGCCCTTGCGCGGCGCGGTATCCTACACAGATGTCTTCCCCCGCCCACGCCTTGCTCAGCCGCGTCTTCGGCTACGACCAGTTCCGCGGCCTGCAACAGGACATCGTCGAACACGTCGCCGCCGGCCACGACGCGCTGGTGCTGATGCCCACCGGCGGCGGCAAGTCGCTGTGCTACCAGATTCCCTCGCTGCTGCGCGACGGCACCGGCATCGTCATCTCGCCGCTGATCGCGCTGATGCAGGACCAGGTCGAGGCGCTGCGCCAGCTCGGCGTGCGTGCCGAATACCTCAATTCCACCCTGGACGGCGAGACCGCGCAGCGGGTCGAGCGCGACCTGCTGGCCGGCGAACTGGACCTGCTGTACGTCGCTCCCGAACGGCTGCTGACCCCGCGCTTCCTGTCGCTGATCGAGCGCAGCCGCATCGCCCTGTTCGCCATCGACGAGGCGCACTGCGTGTCGCAATGGGGCCACGACTTCCGCCCCGAATACCGCCAGCTCACCGTGCTGCACGAGCGCTGGCCGCAGACCCCGCGCATCGCCCTCACCGCCACCGCCGACCCGCCGACCCAGCGCGAGATCGCCGAGCGCCTGGACCTGGCCCAGGCGCGCCATTTCGTCAGCTCCTTCGACCGCCCCAACATCCGCTACACGGTGGTGCAGAAGGACAATGCGCGGCGCCAGCTGCTGGACTTCCTGCGCGCGCACCGCGGCAGCGCCGGCATCGTCTACTGCATGTCGCGGCGCAAGGTCGAGGAGACCGCCGACTTCCTCGCCCGCGAGGGCCTGAACGCCCTGCCCTACCATGCCGGCTTGCCGGCCGAGGTGCGCGCCGACAACCAGCGCCGCTTCCTGCGCGAGGACGGCATCGTGATGTGCGCCACCATCGCCTTCGGCATGGGCATCGACAAGCCCGACGTGCGCTTCGTCGCCCACACCGACCTGCCCAAGTCGCTGGAGGGCTACTACCAGGAGACCGGCCGCGCCGGGCGCGACGGCGAGGCCGCCGAGGCCTGGCTGTGCTACGGCCTGGGCGACGTGGTGCTGCTCAAGCAGATGATCGAGCAGGGCGAGGCCGGCGAAGAACGCAAGCGCGTGGAACGGCGCAAGCTCGACCAGTTGCTGGGCTACTGCGAATCGATGCAATGCCGCCGCCAGGTGCTGCTGGCCGGCTTCGGCGAGACCTATCCGCAGCCCTGCGGCAACTGCGACAACTGCCTGCAGCCGGCCGACGCCTGGGACGCCACGGTCGCGGTGCAAAAAGCACTGAGCTGCGTGTACCGCAGCGGCCAGCGCTTCGGCGTCGGCCACCTGATCGACATCCTGCGCGGCAACGAGGGCGAGAAGATCAAGCAGTTCGGCCACGACCAGCTCAGCACCTACGGCATCGGCAAGGACCTGGACGCGCGCGCCTGGCGCGGCGTGTTCCGGCAACTGGTCGCCACCGGCCTGCTGGAAGTGGACAGCGACGCCTACGGCGGCCTGCGCCTCACCGACGCCAGCCGCCAGGTGCTCAAGGGCGAACGCAAGATCATGATGCGCCGCGAACTGCCCAGCCGCGGCCGCGAACGCGGCGACCGCAGCGGCAGCCCGCGCACCGGCGTGCCGGTGCAGGCGCAGGACCTGCCCCTGTTCAACGCGCTGCGCGACCTCCGCGCCGGCCTGGCCAAGGAACAGAACGTGCCGGCCTTCGTGATCTTCCACGACAGCACCCTGCGCAACATCGCCGAGCAGCGCCCGAGCAGCCTGGACGAACTGGCGCGGGTCGGCGGCATCGGCGGCAGCAAGCTGGCCCGCTACGGCCAGCAATTGCTCGACGTGGTGCACGGGCAGGACTGAAGCGCGGCACCGGCGCCTGCAGCATCGGCACGTCGCGGCGCGGCCCGCGGCGCCGACAGGCCGGGTTCAACGTGGTATTGATAGCGTCAGCGTCACGGCGGAGCGTCTGACAGGCTCCGCCGGGCCCCTCTCTTCTGGCGGATGCCCGATGAACCGCAGCCTCCTTCTCCTCGCCTGCGCCCTGCTTGCCGGCCCGGCCCTGGCCCAGACCGCCGATGCCACCAGCGACAGCGAGGCGGCCAAGCGCAAGCTCGACCTGAGCGTGCCGCAACAACCGATCACCTACGCCGATCCCGGCACCAAGGCCGATCCGCCGGGCACGTACTACGGCGATACCAGCGGCACCTCGGCCTCGGCGCAGAAGGCGGCGGCAGCGCAGGCGCGCGCCGAGGCCCTGCAGGCGCAGGCCGACCGCTGCAACGGCGACGTGCACGGCAGCGTCGCCACCGGCATCGGCTATTCAACGCATGGCGGCAACAGCAACTACCAAGCCGCCAATCTGAACCTGTGCAAGACCTCCTACACCGATGACGGCAAGCCGCGGCAAATGGGCATCAGCATCAGCGTCGGCCGCGGCGACGGCCCGGTGTTCGGCCGCGGCTACTATCCCGGCGCCTACGGCCCGCCGCCGTTCGGCTGGTAAGCACGGCGACACGAGGGCAGCGCCAATGATCCGCTCTCGCCACGCTCGAACCGATGTACGTTGCGTCATCCCCCCACGGAGCGTTCCCGGTAACGCCCGTCGCGGCTGAAGGCACTCCTACCGCGCACTTCCCGAAGTTGACAGTAGTGCCCGCCGGACTCCCAGGCTGGTCCGCACGCGGCCTGGAACTTTCCGACAGCGCGTGTCCCCCTGTTCACATCCGCAATCGCAGCATCCCGCGGTGCGCCGTGTCGTGCCGGCACCACTGAAACCGCCCGCTCCCACGCTCGCGCTCCAGCACCCAGTCATGCAGTCATGCCCGCTGCGTCCATTGCGCGCGCGAAGCGCGCATCGACACCCCCACTCGAGAGTGCCGCCCGTCACGGTGGTGGCTACGGGATCGACCGACTTGCCGCCGCACGCGCGACCGCGACGCATCGCGTCTACAATCGCGCTGCCTTTGTCGGCATGCCGTCCGCGGCGGCGTCACGCATCGCGTGCGCGTCGCGGCCGGTCGCCCGGCATACCTCCCCTTCATGTGGCATCGCTTCCCCCCGAGCTCACGCCATGTCCAACGTAGTCCGGCTGCACAGCGCCCGCGAACGCGAGCAGCGCCTGCACGATGACGTCCTCGATGCGGCCGAGCGCTGCATCGTCGAGAACGGCCTCGGCGCCACCACCTTCGAACTGATCGCCGGGACCGCCGAGGTTTCCTGCAGCGCGGTACGTCGGCAGTTCGACGACAAGCGCAGCCTGGTCCAGGCGCTGATGGAACGCGGCTACGAGCGTGCGATCCGCACCATGTGGCTGCTGCAACCGCCGCCGCACCAGGACGCGACCACGTTCATCGCCGGGGCATTGGAAGACTGGCTGGTGGCCGATGCCAACCAGCGGCGGCGGCGCCTGGATCTGGAGATGGACCTGGCCGCCGCACGCGACCCCGAACTGGCGCAGTACGCGCGTCGGCTCAACGTGTCCCTGGTGCAGAACCTCGGCGACCTGCTGCGGCGCATGCTGCGCGACCACGGCTGGAGCGGCAGCGAAGCCGAATTCCAGGCCCGCGTCTACGCGGTCGCGGCGATGTGCGGCGGCCTGCACATGATGATGACCACCGGCGTGGAGCTCAACCGCATGCATCTGCAGTTGATCCTGAGCGAGAGCCTGGCCGGGATCTTCAGCACGGCGCAGGCCTGATGCCGTCGTCCGCCGTTGCCTTCTCCCTGACGGCTCGTCCCCCCATCACCGACGCCTTGACCGGGATCCTGATGCGCCCTGCGGACACAGACGCCCGCGCTGCGTTCCTGCGCGAGGCGGCATGAGGCCGAGCGGCGTCACCTGCGAAACGACCCCGACCTGATCCCCAGCAGCACTCGGCGTCGATGCACTGCTGCCGTCACAAGCAGGAGGTCGCCCTGGACGATGGTCGGCGCCGGAGCAAGCGACCCACCGCGAGCGACGCTCAGGCAAGCGGCGCTGACGCGTGCATGCCCTTCGCTGCGGCACGCAGCGCCTGAGCGATGTGCTGCAGCGTCCTGGAACGGACCGCGACATGCTGCCAGTACAGCGGCACGTCGAGCCAGCGCTGCGCATCGACGACCACGATCTGCCGCTGCCGCAGCGCGGCCACCAGCATCGGCTCCGGCGCCAGGCACCAGCCCAGTCCACGCGCGGCCGCCTCGACGAAGCCGATGGAGGTCGGCAGGTAGTGGATCGGCGGGTGCAACCGCGCGCGGGTGATGCGCCGCACGAAACGCTCTTGCAGCGCGTCCTTGCGGTTGTAGACGATCATCGGGGCGCGGGCCAGCGCCGCCGCATCCAGGCCGTCGGCAAAGTAGCGGGCGAAAAACGCCGGCGAGGCGATCGCGCGGTAGCGCATCGCGCCCAGCGACAGCACATTGCAGCCCTGCAACGCCTTGCCAACGGAGGTGACGGCACCGAGCACCGCGCCGCTGCGCAACAGCTCCAGCGTGTGGTCCTGGTCGTCCACCTGGATATCGAACAGGTAGCCATGCGCGTCGTGCAGCGCCGCCAGCGCATCCAGGAACCAGGTCTGCAGCGAATCGTCGTTGACGGCGATGGCGATGCTGCGTGCCGCTGCACTGCTCGCAGGCGCGGGCAACAGGTCGGCCACCGCCTCGGCCTCCAGCACCTGCATCGGCCGCACGCTGCGCAGCAGGCGCTCCCCGGCGGGGGTCGGCCGGCATGGAGCCTGGCGCACGATCAGCACCTGGCCAAGCCGGTCTTCCAGTGCCTTGATCCGCTGCGAGACCGCCGACGGCGTCAGCGCCAGGCGGCGCGCGGCGGCCTCGAAGCTGCCTTCTTCCAGGACGGCGGCGAAGGCGGACAGCTGGGGGTGGAGCAGATCCATGGCGGTTTTGCGGATTAGAGATTCTTCAGAGCGTACAGAAAAACGAGTTTGGCTAATCACACCGACGCGTGCAGCATGCTCGCCCATGTTCCAGAACCTCAACGCTATGGGGCTGCACGCACTGTTGGCCGGCCTCGTCGCCGGCGCCGGTCTGATCGTCGCCATCGGCGCGCAGAACGCCTTTGTGCTGCGCCAGGGACTGCAGCGTCGGCATGTCGGCCTGGTCGTGGTAGTGTGCGCCGCCAGCGACATCGCGCTGATCGTCCTCGGCGTGTCCGGCATCGGTGCCGTGGTGGATGCCTGGCCCGGCGTGCTGCAGGCCTTGCGCTTCGGCGGCGCGGCCTTCCTCGGCGCCTACGCGCTACTTGCGGCACGACGCGCCTGGCGCGGCACTGGCGGCCTGCTGGCGCACGGCGAGGATCAGCGGAGCTGGCAACGCGTCCTGCTGACCTGCCTGGCCTTCACCTTCCTCAATCCACATGTCTACCTGGACACCATGGTGCTGCTGGGCAGCCTCTCCACGCGCTACCCGGGACAACTGCGCTGGGCCTTCGCACTCGGCGCCTGCCTGGCCAGCGCGACCTGGTTCGGCAGCCTGGGCTACGGCGCGCGGCTGCTGCAGCCCGTGTTCCGCAAGCCCGCTGCGTGGCGGTTGCTGGATGCGGCGGTCGCGCTGTTCATGCTGGGCTTGTGCCTCGCGTTGCTCCTGCAGCCTTTGGGGTGAGCGATCGGGATGCGGTGGCTGCCAACCAGTGCGACTGGCCACGCTTGCAGCTTTCGCGCAATGGCGGAAGTGAATGCAGCAAGCCGACGACCACGCAATCCCGACAAGGAAGCAGCGCACCTCGCGTTGAATTCAGGAGTGATGTCCGAAGCTGGCGAAAAAACCGCCAAAGGCGACGCGTGACCCGCTGAGCGGAGTGGTGGGCCGTGATGGATTCGAACCATCGACCAAAAGATTAAAAGTCTTCTGCTCTACCGACTGAGCTAACGGCCCAAAACAAGACCCCGGCGTTGCACCGGGGCGCGTAGTCTACCCCAGCATGGGGCGTTTCGCGAAATCAGGCGTAGCGGGTCGGGTCGGCGACGCCGGCGTCGGCGAAGCCGGCCGCGCGCAGGCGGCAGGCATCGCAGTGGCCGCAGGCGCGGCCGGCGTCGTCGGCGCGGTAGCAGGACACGGTCAGGCCGAAGTCCACGCCCAGGCGCACGCCTTCGCGCACGATGTCGGCCTTGCTCATGTGCTGCAACGGCGCATGCACGCGCAGCCCGGCACCCTCCACCCCGGCCTTGGTCGCCAGGTTGGCCAGGGTCTGGAACGCGTCGATGAACTCGGGGCGGCAATCGGGATAGCCGGAATAGTCCACGGCGTTGACCCCGCAGAAGATGTCGGCCGCGCCCAGCACCTCGGCCCAGCCCAGCGCCACCGACAGCATGATGGTGTTGCGCGCCGGCACATAGGTGACCGGGATGCCGTCGCCACCGGCGTCCGGCACCTCGATGTCGTCGGTCAGCGCCGAGCCGCCGATGCTGCGCAGGTCGACGTTGACGGTCTTGTGCGCCACCGCGCCGAGCGCCGAAGCAACACGCGCGGCGGCGTCCAGTTCGGAGGTATGGCGCTGGCCGTAGCGCACGCTCAAGGCATGCACCGCGAAACCCTGCGCACGGGCGATGGCGACGACGACGGCGGAGTCCATGCCACCGGAGAGAAGGACGACGGCGTTTTTCATCTGGGTGCCGGGAGTGGGGAATGGGGAAACGGGAATGGGAAAAGCGTAGCAGTCAGGCTGGACCTGGAAGACCGAAGGTCTTCGAGAAGCGAAAGCGGATCAGGTAGAGCCACGCCTACCGCGCGGCGCTCTCCAATTCCCGTTTCCCCATTCCCGATTCCTAGCTGCGCGCCAGCGCGCAGCTACCGCCCCGGCTCGTCGTTCCACAGCAGCTTGTGCAACTGCATCTGGAACCGCACCGGCAGGCGATCGGCGACGATCCAGTCGGCCAGGTCGCGTGCGGTCAGTTCGCTCTTGCTCGGCGAGAACCAGACGGTGCAGCGCGTGTCCAGTCGGTGTTCGGCGACCACGGCGCGCGCCCATTCGTAGTCGGCGCGGCCGCACAGGACGAACTTGATCTGGTCGCGCGCGGTCAGCAGCGGCAGGTTCTCCCAGCGGTTGCGGTGCGCTTCCTGCGACGCCGGGGTCTTGATGTCGAGCACCCGCGACACCCGCGGGTCGACTTCGGCGATGTCCAGCGCGCCGGAGGTCTCCAGCGACACGTCGTAGCCGGCGTCGCAGAGGCGCTGCAGCAGCTGCAGGCAGCGCTTCTGCGCCAGCGGTTCGCCGCCGGTGACGCAGACGTGGCGCACGCCATGGCGCGCCACTTCTTCAAGAATCGCGTCGATGTCCCACCACTGCCCGCCATGGAAGGCGTAGGCGGTGTCGCAGTAGCTGCAGCGCAGCGGGCAGCCGGTCAGGCGCACGAACACGGTGGGCCAGCCGGCGCTCTCGGCTTCGCCCTGCAGCGACAGGAAGATCTCCGTCAGCTTCAGGCGGGGCAGCGGGCTTTGGACGATATCGCTGGGAACGGCGGCCATGGCGGGAGAAAAGTGCTCCCGCGACGGCGGCGGCAGCGTTAGGGGCTCAGCGCAGCTGCTGGCCGAGACGGATCGACTGCAGGCGGTCCTGCGCGGTCCGCGCGGCATCGGAGCCAGGATACTTCGCGCCGACCTGCTGCAGGGTCTGCTCGGCATCCTGGACGCGGCCTTCGCCGTACTGGGACAGGCCCAGCTTGAGCAGCGCGCCCGGCGCCTTGTCGTGGGTCGGATAGCGGCCGATCAGGTCCTGGAACTGGGCCTCGGCCAACTGGAAGTTCTTGGTGGCGTAGTAGCTCTCGCCCAGCCAGTACAGCGCGTTCGGCGCATACACGCCGTTCGGGTAGGCCTGCAGGAAGTTCTGGAACAGGTTCGCCGAGTCGGCGTACTTGCCCGCCTTCAGGGCATCGAAGGCGACATTGTAGGCGGCCCGCTCGTCACCCGCGGCGGCCAGGGTGCCGGCGTCGCCGTGCACAGACGGCGGCGGCTCGGCGACGGCGGACGGCTTGCCTGCGGGCGCGGCCGGCGCGACAGCCGGTGCGGTGCCACTGGCCGGCGGCAGCGACGGCGTCGCCCCTGCCCCTGCACCACTCTCCAGCCGGCCCACGCGGCCATCCAGGTCCAGGTACTGGTCCTTGATCTGCTGCTTGAGCTGGTCGTTGCTGTGCTGCAGTTGTTCGATCGTGGCTTCCATCGACTGCATCTGCGTCCGCAGCTGGTTGAGCTGGTTCAGGATGTCGGTGTTGGCCTGGGTATTCATGGCCTGCTGCTCGAGCGCGGAAACGCGGTCGGCCAGGCTTGCGCGCTGCGCATGAGCCGGCGCGGCGGCCACTAGGGCCGCCGCGACGATCATCGATGTAAGGACACCGATACGCATCTTTTCTTACTGCGCCGTGTAGACGATCTCGACGCGACGGTTCTGCGACCAGCAGGACTCGTTCGACTCGGTGCAGACCGGACGCTCTTCGCCGTAGCTGACCACGGTCAGCTGCGCAGCCGAGCCACCGTTGGCCTGCAGCGCCGAGGACACGGCGTTGGCACGACGCTCGCCCAGGCCCATGTTGTACTCGCGCGAACCGCGCTCGTCGGTGTTGCCCTGCAGGGTGATGCGCGAGGACGGACGGTCACGCAGGTACTTGGCGTGGCAGGCCATGATCGCCTGGAACTCCGGCTTCACGGTGTCCTTGTCCAGGTCGAAGTAGACCACGCGCTGACGCAGGCAGGAATCGGTGTCCAGGTCGCCCGGGCCGTACAGACCGGAGGTCGACGGGCCGGTCGGGGCGGTGGTACCGGTGGTGCCGGTGGTGTCGGTCTGGGGCTGTTCCTTGACCTTCTTGGCGCAGCCGGCCAGAGCTGCAACGGACAACAGCGAAACAAGCAGAACGCGGGTGGTCTTGTTCATGGGGATACCTTGTGGCTCCTGGGCCGATGAGGGGTTCAACAGCGAAATATTAACACCAAACTTACATGTCAACGTGCGGTGCGATACGGCGACCAGGACGGCTCGCGCACGTCGCCATCGGCGAGCACCAGGCGCTGCCGCACACGGGCATCGGCCGAGACCGCGTACAGCACGCCACGGCCGCCTTCACGCGCCGCATACAGCACCATGCTGGCGTTGGGGGCGAAGCTCGGCGACTCGTCCAGCGAGCCGGTCGACAGCGTGCTCCAGCGCGGCGAACCCAGGCTGCGGTCCATCATCGCGATCTTGTAGGTGTTGCCGCTGCCCTGGGCCACGACCAGCTTGTTGCCGTCGAAGGACACGCTCGGGGTCGCGTTGTAGTTGCCCTGGAAGGTGATGCGGGTGGCGCTGCCGCCGGTGGCCGGCACCTGGTAGATCTGCGGGCGGCCGCTGCGGTCGGAGGTGAAGTAGATGCTGTTGCCGTCCGGCGCCCAGGTCGGCTCGGTGTCGATGCCGAAGTGGTTGGTCAGCTGGGTCAGCTGCTTGCTGCCCAGATCCATCACGTAGATCTCCGGGTTGCCGCTGCGCGACAGCGCCAGGGCCAGCTTCTTGCCGTCCGGCGAGAACGACGGCGCGCCGTTGATGCCGCGGAAGCTGGACACCAGCTGGCGCGCACCGGTAGCGATGTCCTGGATGTAGATCGACGAGTTGCCGCGCTCGAAGCTCACGTAGGCCAGCTTCTTGCCGTCCGGGCTCCAGTTCGGCGACAGCAGCGGCTCGGCCGAGCGGACGATGGTCTGCGGGTTGTAGCCGTCGGAGTCGGCCACCATCAGCGCATAACGCATCGCCCCGCCCTTGCCGCTGGCGGTGACGTAGGCGATGCGGGTCCAGAACGCGCCGCGCACGCCGGTGATCTTCTCGTAGATGGCGTCGGCCATCTGGTGGGCGACGTCGCGCATGGCGTTGGCGCGAGCGGTCATCGCCAGGCCGAGCATGCGCTCGCCCTTGCCCACGTCGAACAGTTCGTACTCGACCCGGTAGGCGCCTTCGCCGGCATCCATCACCCGGCCGACCACCAGATAGCTCTGCTTCAGCGCACGCCAGGTGGCGAACTGCACCTCGCTGCCGCGGGTCGGGCGCTCCACGATCTGCGATTCGGGCAGGTTGCGGAACTGGCCGGAGCGATCCAGGTCGGCGCGAACCACCGCGGCGACGTCGGTGCTCGGCGGGGTCGCCGATCCCTGGTACGGCATCGGCACGACGGTGATCGGGGTCGCCGAGGCATTGCCGCCGACGATGTCGATTTCCAGGCCCTTGTCCTGCGCGGACGCGGCGAGAGGCAGCAACAGGGCGGTGAGAACGGCAAGCCAGCGCGGCAGTTTCTTCATGGGTCGCTCAGCAGGATCGGAAAGGCGCAAGAGATAGCAATGCGCGGGTGAACGTATTCGCAATCATGAACCATCGCCATGTGAAGCCGATGGCAGGACGCAGCACATTATCGCCCATCGCATGTCGGGTGGATGGCTGGGGCGCGCGCAACGCGGCGTCAGCCGCCGGGGTCATTGGTCCTGGGCGGTGAAGTTGAAGGTCAGGTTGCGCGCAAACACGGTCTCGAAGCCACGGTAGGGCAAGGGCTGGGCACGCAGCACCGCGGCCTCGATCGAGCGGCGGCCGGCCTCGTCGTAGGGACAGTCGGGGCTGACCTTGGCCTGCATGACCTGGCCACCTGGGATCTGGGTGATCGAGATCTTGCACTTCTGCCCCAGCGGCACCGAGTCCGGGCGCACCCACTGACTCAGCACCGCCTGCTGGATCGCCGCGGCGTACTTGGCCTGCAGGTCGGTGTTGGTGCCGTTCTGGCCCGGCGCCTGCTGCGGCGTGGTGGCCGCGGCCGCCGACGCCTTCTTGGCGTTCAGGTCGGCGATCTGCTGCAGCTTCTGCTGGGCCAGTTGCGCCTCGCGCTCCAGCTTCTCGCGCTGCTTGCGGATGTCGGCGATCTTCTTCTGCCGCTCCTCTTCCTGCTGCGCGGCCAGGCGCTGCTTCTGCTCGGCCTCCTGCTGGCGCTTCTGCTCGGTCAGGTCGATCTGTTCCTGGCGGCGCTTGGCCTCCTGCTCCTGCTTCTCCTTTTCCTGGGAGATCGCGGTGCGGGTGGCGCGGTCCTGGTCGACCTTGTCCGGCACCGGGACGAAGTCCTGCGCCTTCTGCTGCTGCGGGGTCGGCGCCTGCTGCGGCTTGGGCGTGGGCAGCGGCTGCGGCGGCGGCACCGTGTCTTCTTCGGCGACGTCCTTGACCGGTTCGGGCAGCGGCTCGGGCAAGGGCTTGGGCGCGTCCTTCACCGCTTTCTGCGCCGAGCGCACGTCGGCGGCCGAGACCACCAGCGAGGCCTCGACCATCGGCGAACCGGCGGCGGGTTCGACCTGGCGCACCGGCGACCACCACCAGGCCAGGAAGAACAGCAGTGCGATCAGCACGTGCACGCCCACCGCCAGCGCGATGCCGTACATCAGGCCGTCGTTGTCGCCCCTGGCCAGCGGCGGTCGGTTTTCGGCTTCAGCGTGCATTGTTTCCGGGCTGACTCATCAAGCCGACCTTGGGCACCCCGGCCTGCTGCAGCATGACCATGGTGTCCATGACCAGTTGGTAGTTCGAGGTGCCGGGCGCGGCGACGAACACCGGCACGTCCTTGTTCTGGCCGACGAAGGCCTGGATCTTCGCCTTCAGCTCCGGCGCGGCGATCTTCTCCGGCTTGCCGTCCTGCAGGGTCAGGGTGTAGCGGCCTTCGGCATCGACGGTGACGATCACCGGATCCTTCTTGCTCTCCACCGAGCGCGCGGTGGAATCGGGCAGGTCCACGTCCACGCTCAGGCTGAGCAAGGGCGCGGTGACCATGAAGATGATCAGCAGCACCAGCATCACGTCGATGTACGGCACGACGTTGATCTCGGACTTGAGCTTGCGGCGCTTGCGGCGGGAAATGGCGGCAGTCATGCGGGAATCCTGGGAGTCGTGGACAGGCGGGCGACGCTCAGTCGCCGCTGGCCTGGCGCTGCAGGATGGAGCTGAACTCTTCGGAGAAGGTCTCGAAGCGCACGGCCAGGCGCTCGACCCGGGTGGTGAAGCGGTTGTAGGCCCACACCGCCGGGATCGCCACGAACAGGCCGATGGCGGTGGCGAACAGCGCCTCGGAGATGCCCGGCGCGACCGCGGCGATGCCCGCCTGCTGGCCGCTGTTGATCATGTCGTGCATGGTCACCATGATGCCGAACACGGTGCCGACCAGGCCCACGTACGGGGCGGTGGAGCCGATGTTGGCGAGCAGTTCCAGGTTGCGCTCCAGGCGGTCGACCTCGCGCGCGTAGGTCGCGCGCATCGCCCGCTGCGCGCCTTCCAACTGGATGCGTGCATCGAGCCGGCGCTTGTCGCGCAGGCGGGTGAATTCGCGGAACCCGGCCTCGAAGATCGCCTCCAGCCCGCCGACCACGCGGTTGCGGTCGGTGGCGCCGGCGTAGAGCTTGCTCAGGTCGGTGCCGGACCAGAAGCGGTTCTCGAAGTCGTCGGCCTCGCGGTTGGCGTCCTTGAACACCTTGCCCTTGCGGAAGATGATGACCCAGCTGATCAGCGAGCCGAGCAGCAACAGCAGCACGATCACCTTGACCGGCAGGCTGGCCTTGACCATCAGGTCCAGGTAGTTGATGCCGCCGTGGGCGGCGGTGCTGGCGACGGCCTGGGTGGCGGTCTGGGTCACGTCCTGCGGCAGCGCCTCCACCACCGTGTCCTGCAGGGCCAGGAGCAATGCGATCATCCGTCGTTCCTCAGTAATTCGGCTTCAGTGATTTCAAGAACTTTCAATGCATCGTGCAGCGCGTCGTCCATGCCGCGCGGGCGGAAGCTGCCGGCGCTGAGCGCGGCCACCCGCACCTGCGCGCGCAACAGCAGCTCCCCGTCGTCGCGGCGGATCGACTGCGCGAACACCAGGCTGGCGCGCTTGCATTGCGACAGCGCGACGCCGACCTGCAGGGAATCGTCCAGGCGTGCCGGGCGCAGGAAGTCGAGCTGCATCGCGCGCACCGCGAACACCAGATCGTGTTGCAGGCGCAGACGCTCCTGACCATACCCCAGCGCCCGCAACCACTCCGTGCGCGCCCGCTCCAGGAAGGCCACGTAGCGCGCGTGGTAGACCACGCCACCGGCGTCGGTATCTTCCCAGTAGACGCGTGTCGGCCAACTGAATAGCCGGGAATCGGGAACGGGGAATGGGGAATCGGCAGTCAAGAGCGGCGCTCCTGTCGATAGCTGGGTAACCAGAACATCCTAGAACAGCGCCCCCGATTCCCCACTCCCGATTCCCAATTCCCGGTGCTTGGGCTGCAAGCCCAGGTGCAGATAGGCCTTGTTGGTGGCCATGCGGCCGCGGGCGGTGCGGATCAGGTAGCCCTGCTGGATCAGGTAGGGCTCGATCACGTCCTCCAGGGTGCCGCGCTCCTCCGACAGCGAGGCGGCCAGCGACTCGACGCCGACCGGGCCGCCGCCGAAGTACTCGATGATGGTGCGCAGCATGCGCCGGTCCAGCTCGTCGAAGCCCTCGGCGTCGACCTTGAGCATCTGCGTGGCGGCCTGCGCCACCGCCAGGTCGATCTGCCCGCCGGCGCGGACCTGGGCGAAGTCGCGGACCCGCCGCAGCAGGCGGTTGGCGATGCGCGGGGTGCCGCGCGCGCGGCGCGCGATCTCGGCGCAGCCATCGGCGTTGCAGGCAATGCCGAGGATGCTGGCGGAGCGGCGCACGATCTGCGCCAGCTCGTCCGGGGTGTAGAAGGCCAGGCGCTGGACGATGCCGAAGCGGTCGCGCAAGGGCGCGGTCAGCAGGCCGGCGCGGGTGGTGGCGCCAATCAGGGTGAACGGCGGCAGGTCGATCTTGATCGAGCGCGCGGCCGGGCCCTCGCCGATCATGATGTCGATCTGGAAGTCTTCCATCGCCGGGTACAGCACTTCTTCCACCACCGGCGACAGGCGGTGGATCTCGTCGATGAACAGCACGTCGTGCGGCTGCAGGTTGGTCAGCAGCGCGGCCAGATCGCCGGCCTTCTCGATCACCGGGCCGGAGGTGACCCGCAGATTGACCCCCAGCTCGTTGGCGATGACATGGCTGAGCGTGGTCTTGCCCAGGCCCGGCGGCCCGAAGATCAGCACATGGTCCATCGCCTCCCCGCGCGCCTTGGCCGCCTCGATGTAGATCGACAGCTGCTCGCGCACCGGCTGCTGGCCGAGATAGTCGTCCAGCCGCTTGGGGCGGATGCTGGCCTCGGCCGCGTCATCCTCGCGGGTGGCGCTGCTGGCGATGATGCGGTCCATGGAAAGCCGGGATTGGGGAATCGGGAATGGGGAATCGAGCGGACAATAGTAGCGGTTGGCGGCACGGCTGGCGCTTACTTTGATGGTCGCCGCCTGGTTTCAGGCCAGACGCCGCGGCCGTTGCCTTTCCCTGTTCCCCATTCCCGCCTCCCCATTCCCAAGGCCGCGACACCGTCGCGGCCTCAGATCTCCACCTGCGCGCCCAGTTCCACTAGGCGGTTGCCGGGGATGCGGAAGAAGCCGGTGGCGGGGGCGGCGTTGCGGTGCATGACTGCGAACAGCTTGTCGCGCCAGATCGGCATGCCGCGGTTGGCGCTGGCCACGATGGTCTCGCGGCTGGCGAAATAGGTGGTGTCCATGGGGTCGAAGTAGATCCCGCCCTGGTCGCAGGAGCGCATCAGCGCCAGCGGCACGTCCGGGGTCTCCATGAAGCCGAAGCGCACGTAGACGCGATAGAACTCGTCGCCGATCGCGTCGATCTTCAGCCGCTGCCCGGCCGCCGCGTACGGCACCTGCAGGGTTTCGACAGTCAGGAACACGTTGCGCTCGTGCAGCACCTTGTTGTGCTTGAGGTTGTGCATCAGCGCGTGCGGCACCACCATCGGGTCGGCGGTCAGGAACACCGCGGTGCCGGGCACGCGCACCGGCGGCGCCAGCATCAGCCCGGGCAGGAAAGTGTCGAGCTTGATGCCGTCCTTGCGGATCTCGTCGTGCAGCAGCTTGCGGCCGCGGCGCCAGGTGCGCATCAGGGTGAACAGGATCAGGCCCAGCAGCAGCGGGAACCACGCGCCGTCCAGGAACTTGATGATGTTGGCGTAGAAGAACGCGCAGTCCACGGCCAGGAAGACCAGGGCGAACAGCCACAGCAGCGGCGCCGGCACGCGTGGGTTGGCGCGCGCGTAGATGACCATCAGCACGGTGGTGATCAGCATGGTGCCGGTGACCGAGACGCCGTAGGCGGTGGCCAGCGAGGTGGAGTCGCCGAAGCCGATCACCGCCACCACCACCAGCGCCAGCAGGCACCAGTTCACCGCCGGCACGTAGATCTGGCCGATCGTGGAGTGCGAGGTGTGGCGGATGTGCATGCGCGGGATGTAGCCCAGCTGCATGGCCTGGCTGGCCACCGAGTAGGCGCCGGTGATCAGCGCCTGCGAGGCGATCACCGTGGCCGCGGTGGCCAGCACGATCATCGGGTACAGCGCCCACTCCGGCACCGCCTCGTAGAACGGATTGCTGACTGCCGCAGGATCGCGCAGCACCAGCGCGCCCTGCCCAAGGTAGGTCAGGGTCAGCATCGGCAGCACCACGCACTGCCACGAGCGGCGGATCGCCTTGGCGCCGAAATGGCCCATGTCCGCGTACAGCGCCTCGCCGCCGGTCACCGCCAGCACCACCGCACCGAGCACGAACACCGCGTGCCAGTTGTGTTCGGCGAAGAAGCGCACGCCCCACCACGGGTTCAGCGCGTGCAGCACTTCCGGCGCGCGCGTCATGTTGTAGACGCCGATCGCGCCCAGCGCCACGAACCAGACCAGGGTGATCGGCCCGAACGCCTTGCCCACCCGCTCGGTGCCGTAGCGCTGGGCCATGAACAGCATGCCCAGCACCACCAGGGTGATCGGCACCACGAACGGTTCCAGCTTGGGCGCGGCCACCTCCAGGCCTTCCACCGCCGACAGCACCGAGATGGCCGGGGTGATCACGCCGTCGCCGAAGAACAGCGAGGCGCCGAAGATGCCGAGGATGCCGACCACGTACATCGAGCGCGAGCCGCCCGGCAGAGTCCGCTGGGCCAGCGCGGTCAGCGCCATGATGCCGCCCTCGCCATCGTTGTCGGCGCGCATGATCACGGTGACGTACTTGACCGTGACCACCAGCATCAGCGCCCAGAACACCAGCGACAGGATGCCCAGCACGGTGTCGTGGTCCGGGGTCAGCCCGTAGTGTGGCGAGAACGCTTCCTTGAGCGTGTACAGCGGACTGGTGCCGATGTCGCCGAAGACCACGCCAATGGCGGTCAGCATCACCCCAAAGCCCGTCTTGGCGTGCGGATCGTGGCTGCCCGGGCGGGCGGCGGAACTGGAGGAGCTGGACATGGTGGGAAGAGTAGCGCCAGAACGTGAAGAAAGAGCGGAAAGCCAAACCGACCCAAGGTCAGCGCAGCGCCGCCTGCAGGGCCTTGCGGATCACCGTGGCGACCTCGTCGCCGTCGGCGGCGGCGTCGCGCGCCATCTTCGCCGCCTCGGCCGGCTTGTAGCCGAGCTGCTGCAGCGCCACCGTGGCTTCGGACACCGCGTCGGTGCCCAGTTGCCCGGTGATCGGCGCACCGCCGCTGAAGTCGGCCGCGCGGTCGCGCAGCTCCACCACCATGCGCTCGGCGGTCTTCTTGCCGATACCGGGGATGCGAGTCAGCGCGGTGACGTCGGCGGCGGTGATCAGCCGCGCGAACTCGTCGACGCTGACCCCGGACAGCACCGCCAGCGCGATCTTCGCGCCGATCCCGCTGACCCGCTGCACGTCCCGGAACAGCCGCCGCTCGCCCTCGCGCAGGAAGCCGTACAGCGACACGCTGTCCTCCTTCTGCGCATAGTGGGTGAACAGGATGACGTCGCGGCCGACGTCGGGCAGGTCGTAGAAGGTGCTCATCGGCGCCTCCAGCTCATACCCCACCCCACCCACGTCGATCACCAGCCACGGCGGCTGCTTGTAGGCCAGGATCCCGCGCAGACGGCCGATCATTGGGCGCCTCGTGCGAGGCGCCGGGATTGGGGAATGGGGAATGGGGAATGGGCAAAGCGGGTGGCCGCTTCACCGCTTCTGCTGTTCCGATTCCCGATTCCCGACTCCCGATTCCCAGCCTTTGTCATTTTCTACTCCACGCCTGCTGCGTGCTGACGCCCAGGCGCTGCGCGGTGGCGCGCACGTGGGCATGGGTGATGGCGACGGCCAGTGCGTCGGCGGCGTCGGCCTGAAGTTTGCCGGTCAGGCTCAGCATGAGACCGACCATGTGTTGCACCTGCTGCTTCTCCGCCGCGCCCTTGCCGACCACGGCGAGCTTGATCTCCTTGGCGGCGTACTCGTGCACCGGCAGTTCGCGCAGCACCGCCGCGCAGATCGCCGCGCCGCGGGCATGGCCGAGCTTCAGTGCCGCGTCGGCGCTCTTGCCCATGAACACGCGCTCGATCGCCACTTCCTGCGGCCGGTACTCCTCGATCAGCGCATCCAGTCCGTGCAGCAGGCGCTTGAGCCGCAGCGCGAAGTCGCCCTCGCCCAGCAGTACCAGCGGCGCGTGGTGCACATGCCGGGTACGGCCGGCCGCGTCCACATCGATGATGCCCACGCCGGTGCGCTGCGAGCCGGGGTCGATGCCGAGGATGCGGGTGGAGCCGGGATTGGGGAATCGGGAATCGGGAATCGTAAAAGCAGCGCCCGTGCGGGCAGAGATGCCCGTGGCAGCCATCGACGTCGGCGATGCCTCCGGCACCGGCACGACGCCGCTCCGGGTTCCGGGTCTTGGGCCCCGGCCCCCGGGTTTCATGGTGTCAGCCCCCGTCACTCAGCGCGGCCTGGTCGACGTTGGAATAGACGTTCTGCACGTCGTCCAGGTCTTCCAGCATGTCCAGCAGCTTGCGCACCTGCACCGCGGTGTCGCCGTCCACGGCGATGTCGTTGTCGGCGCGGAAGGTGATTTCGGCGTGGTCGGCGGCCAGGCCGGCCGCGTCCATGGCGTCCTTGACTAACTGGAACGCCTCCGGCGCGGTCAGCACGTCGATCGCGCCGTCCTCGGGGTAGACCACGATGTCGTCGGCGCCGGCCTCGATCGCCGCCTCGGTGATCTTCTCCTCGTCGGCGCCGGCGGCGAAGCTGAGCACGCCCAGGCGCTTGAACATGAAGGCCACCGAGCCGTCGGTGCCCATGTTGCCGCCGCACTTGCTGAAGGCATGGCGCACGTCGGCCACGGTGCGCACGCGATTGTCGGTCAGGCAGTCGACGATCACCGCCACCCCGCCCGGGGCGTAGCCCTCGTAGCGCACTTCCTCGTACTCCACGCCTTCCAGTTCGCCGGTGGCCTTCTTGATCGCGCGCTCGATCACGTCCTTGGACATGTTCGAGGCCAGCCCCTTGTCCATCGCCACGCGCAGCCGCGGGTTGTTGGACGGATCGCCGCCGCCGGCGCGCGCGGCGACGCCGATCTCGCGGATGATCTTGGTGAAAATCTTGCCGCGCTTCGCATCGGATGCGTTCTTGCGGGCTTCGATCGAGGGGCCTCTACCCATGGGGCGTTCCGGACAGTTGTAAGGACAAGACGCGGATTTTACCTGATGCCGCGCACATCCCGCGGCCCGGCCGCGCCGACGACCGACCGCGCGTGCGACCGGCGCATGCCGCCCGTTCCCCGGCCGGCGCCCACTCCAGCGCGCGTCGGCCCGTGCTGCCGGTCGAACCTTGGCGGACTGTCTACCCATGCGCGCCACATCGCTGCCAGAACTGTCATGCCCCACCTGGAGGCTGAACGCGTAAGTCGCGCCCGCTTTCCATCGCACCGAAAGGAGATCCCTCATGCCCCGCACCACCCCCGCCCCGTTCCTGTCGCAGGCCCTGCGCTGCCTGGGCCTGCTCGCCCTTGCCGCCCCGGGCCTGGCCAGCGCCCAGACCGATGCCTTCAGGGGCCGCTACAACGCCGGCGTCACCACCTATTCGATCAGCGGCCAGGAACCCCGCGCGACGGGCAGGTACCCGGTCTACGTGCATATCGGCGGGACCGGCGAGAACTACCAGAGCAACTGGGCGATGGCCGCGGTGAATGCCGCCGCGGCCAAGGGCTTCGTGGCGGCCTCGGTGGAGTACGACAACGCCAGCTTCGGCAGCTGCGGCGTCATCGGCAACCGCGCCAAGGCCATCTTCGACGCGCAGAACATCAACAGCGCCATCGCCCAGCTCTGCGCCCGCGACAAGGCCGATTGCTCCAAGGGCGTGGTGACCGGCGGGCTCAGCCAGGGCTCGATCATCTCGGTGCTGGCGCACGACTACGATCCCCGGGTCGCCGCCTCGTTCGGCCAGGGCACCGGTACGACCTACACCGCCTACTACAACCTGGCCTCCTGCATCGCCGACGGCAACCACAGCCTGCCTTCCGATCGCCTGCGCATCATCAACGGCGAGCGCGACATGTTCGTCGGCGGCACCGAGAACGTCGCCCGCACCCAGGCGCAACTGGTCACCGGCCTGCGCTGCGACGGGCAGCAGTCGTGCTTCCGCAGCAACGGCAGCGGCTGGTACGTCGTCAAGGACCGGGAGGTGCAGGACCTCTACGCCGACCACTGCTTCATGGGCTTCGGCGGCTATCCAGGCACCCAGTGCACGGGCGTGCTGGTCGACGGCAACTACCGCAGCGGCACCGCCGCCTGGGCGCTCAACCCCACGCTGGACTGGTTGAAGACCTTCGTGACGCCCTGAGCGGCGGCATCGCCTGTGCCGGCGCCAAGGCGGTCGGGCGGACACCGCGACGCGGCGCCGGCCACCGCCGCCGCCGGACGCTCGATGTCTGGCGACCGGCTCAGGCGGCGAAGCGGCCGTCGCGCAGGAAGGCGGCGGTCTGCCGCGCGGCCTGCGCCGAGAACAGCAGGCCGCTGTGGCTGGCGCGCACCCGGCAGTGATCGCCCAGGCCGGGCACGCGGGTCTCGGCCAGGGCCACGCTGCCGTCGGACTCCGGCCCCAGCGCGACAAAGCGTGCGCCCAGCCCGCGCGCCACGGTGCCGGCGACCACGCCGACCTCGGCCAGCCCGTCCCAGCGCGCCACACCCTGCTGCAACAGCGCCGCGCTGCGGCCCAGCGCCAGTCCGAGCCGCCGTTGCGCCAGGGCGCGCGCGGCGGCACTGCCGGCCAGCGGGCTGCCCAGGCACACCACCCGGGTCACCGGCAGCGAGGGCACCTCCCGCAAGGCCTGCAAGGCGATCAGGCCGCCGAGGCTATGCCCGACCAGCGCCACCGGACCGGTGGCTGCCATACGTTCGATGCGGGCGTGCAGCCGTGGGAGCGCGGCCTCGGCGCCGCCGAACGCGGTCGAATAGCCGAAGCTGGCGACGCGCCAGCCATCGCGGCGCAGGCGCAACGCCAGCGGCAGCAGCCACGGCCGCGCGTTCCAGATGCCATGCAGCAACAGCACCTGGGGCGCGGCGGCCATCGGCGACTCAGCCGCAGGTGGTACGGACGATGTGATTGCTGCCATCCAGGAACACGTTGAGCCGATCCAGGCGCAGGTCGCGGGTCACCGCCTGGCCCGGCGCGATCGGCCGCACCACGCCGGCTCCGCTCTCCTTCCAGACCCGGCTCATGGTCGCCTGGGTGGCCTCCTGGCCCACCGCCCAGGCCACGGCCTCGACGTTGCAGCGGCCATCGCCCTGCACCGTCGGCCCGGCACTGGCCGGCTGCAGCGACGCCGGTGGCGCGCACGCGGCCAGCAGCGGCACCACGGCGGCGATTCCCATCCACGGTCGGAACATGGCGTGCTCTCCTCAAGCTGGACAGGCCAGCACTGTAGCGCGCACTCGTTGCCGCTGTGTCGACGCGGCATGCCCGGACGAGGTCCGGCGGCAGGCGTCAGGCCGCGCGCGGCGGCCGGCGCAGGATGAATTCGAGATCGCGCACCTGCCCTACCGGGAATTCGTAGGTGCCGACCTTCTCGAAGCCGTAGCGCGCGTAGAACCGCTGCGCGCCCAGGTTCTCCGACCACACGCCGAGCCACAGCGTGCGCGGGCCGTCGCGCTCCAGCCAGGCCAGGGCGGTATCGAACAGCCGGGCACCCCAGCCGCCGTTCTGGTGCGCGCGCAGCAGGTACAGGCGCTTCAGTTCGCCATCGCCAGGCGTCACGTCGGGATGCGGCAGGCCGCAAGGGCCGGCGGCAGCGTGTCCCACCACCTCGCCGTCATGCTCGACCAGCCAGATCGCGTAGTCCGGATGCGCCAGCACCACCTGCGCGCGCTCGATCGAATAGGCTTCGTCGAGGAAGGCCTGCAGGTCCTGCGCAGGATACAGATGGCCGAAGGTTTCGCAGAAGGTGGCCGTGGCGATGCGGGTCACCGCCGCGGCATCGTCCGGCGTGGCGCGACGAATCAGCACGGCTCAGCGCGCCGGGTGCGCGGCGTCGGCGTCGGCCTCTTCGCCGTCGCCCTCGTCTTCGTCGTCGCCTTCTTCTTCCTCGTCCTCTTCTTCCTCGTCGTCTTCCTCGTACTCGTAATCGTCCTCGCCGAAGTCCTCGCCGTCCCAACGGCCTTCCGGATCCGGCACGAACGCCAGCGGCGCGTTGGCGCCGCTGCCGGCGCGCACCAGCCAGCCGCCGAACACGCGCGCGCGCTGGGTGACGATGGCCTCCACTGCGCCCTCGTTGCCGAGGGTTTCCCACTCCAGATTGAATGCGGTCTCGCTCATGTGTCGGCCTGCGCTACGGTTGGAAGAAAGGGATCACTGCGCCTGCGGGCGCACCTGCACGTGCACTTCGGCCAGCTGCGCGTCGGCGATCGGCGACGGCGCGTCGGTCATCAGGTCCTGCGCGCCGGTGGTCTTGGGGAACGGGATCACGTCGCGGATCGACTCGGTGCCGGCCATCAGCGCGGCGATGCGGTCGATGCCGAAGGCGATGCCGCCGTGCGGCGGCGCGCCGTAGTTCAGCGCATCCAGCAGGAAGCCGAACTTGGCGCGCGCTTCCTCGGCACCGATGCCGAGCAGCTCGAACACCGCGCTCTGCATGTCCGGACGGTGGATACGGATCGAACCGCCGCCGATCTCGTTGCCGTTGAGCACCATGTCATAGCCGCGCGACACCGCGGTCTTGGCATGCGTGCGCAGCTCGGCGATATCGTCCACCGCCGGCGCGGTGAACGGATGATGCAGGGCCACGTAGCGCTGCGCCTCCTCGTCCCACTCGAACATCGGGAAATCGGTGACCCACAGCGGCCGCCAGCCGTCGGCGATGAGGTTGAAGTCCTTGCCGGCCTTCAGGCGCAGCGCGCCCATGAAGTCGGAGACCTTGCCGTAGGCGCCGGCGCCGAAGAACACGATGTCGCCGTTGCCGGCACCGACATGGGCGAGCAGCGCGGCGAAGGCGGCCTCGCCGAAGAACTTCTGGATCGGCGAGCTGATCTCGCCGCTGTCGGCGATCTTGACGTAGGCCAGGCCCTTGGCGCCGTACTTGGCGGCGTGCGCGGCGTACTCGTCGATCTGCTTGCGCGAGAGGCTGGCGCCGCCGGGAATGCGCAACGCGGCGACGCGGCCGTCGGGGTCGGCGGCCGCCGCAGTGAACACCGCGAAGTCGCTGTCCTTGACCAACTCGGCGACATCGGTCAGTTCCAGGGCGATGCGCAGGTCCGGCTTGTCCGAGCCGTAGCGACGCATGGCCTCGGCCCAGGTCATGCGCGGGAATTCGGCGGCCAACTCGACGTCGACCACCTCCTTGAAGATGGCGCGGACCATGGCTTCGACGAAGTCCTGCACGTCGCGCTCGCGGACGAAGGCGAACTCCATGTCGAGCTGGGTGAACTCGAGCTGGCGGTCGGCGCGCAGCGCCTCGTCGCGGAAGCAGCGCGCGATCTGGTAGTAGCGATCGAAGCCGGCCACCATCAGGATCTGCTTGAACAGCTGCGGCGACTGCGGCAGCGCGTAGAACTCGCCGGGATGCATGCGCGCCGGCACCAGGAAGTCGCGCGCGCCTTCCGGGGTGGCCTTGGTCAGAATCGGCGTCTCGATGTCCTGGAAGCCGCGCTCGTCCAGGTAGCGGCGCAGCGCCTGCACCAGCTTGATGCGGGTGCGCTGCATGCGCTGCATCTCCGGGCGGCGCAGGTCCAGATACCGGTACTTCAGGCGGGTTTCCTCGCCCGGGTTCTCGTGCGCGTGGAACGGCAGCGGCGCGGCCTTGTTGAGCACGGTGATGGCCGTGGCGATCACCTCGACCTTGCCGCTGCGCAGCTTGTCGTTGACCGCATGCCGCGCGCGCACCACGCCCTCGACCTGCAGCACGTCCTCGTAGCCGAGGCTGGCGGCGACCTTGAACACCTCCGCGTTCTCCGGCTCCACCATCACCTGCACGATGCCTTCGTGGTCGCGCAGGTCGATGAAGCACACGCCGCCGAGGTTGCGGGCCACGTCGGTCCAGCCGGCCAGGGTGACGGTTTGGCCGATCAGGGTCTCGTCGACCAGGCCGCAGAAGTGGGTACGCATCGCTAGCTCCAAACAGGGGGCGCCCGGCGCAGAAGGCGCCGGCAAGCCCGGTATTCTGCGGCGGCGCGTCGGCCCGGGCAAATCGCGCATGACTCATCCTGGCTTAAGTTGGCCTGCGGCTATAGTCCGCGCACCATTCACGGGGAGGAGAGAACCCATGTTGAAGCACCTTGGTGGCTGGCTGATGATCGCCGCGCTGGCCCTGGCCAGCGCCCCGGCCGCGGCCCAGAGCGCCCGCGCCTACGCGCCGCAGGACCTGCGGCAACTGTCGGTCCCCGGGCGGGTCCGGGTGATCGAGCGCGAGTACGCCGACCAGTCGCGCGGCCGGCAGATCCCCGACGACCAGCTCGAGTTCTACCTGGACCAGATCGACCGCGGCTGGGGCTTCGGCAACATCCAGCAGGACATCGCCACCTCGCTGCGCGGCAGCGGCGGCGGCTGGCGGCAGGAACCGGGCTTCGACGGCCGCACCGTCGCCTGCTCCAGCAACGACCGCCGGCGCCAGCAATGCGCCACGCCGTTTCGCGGGCCTGCGCGACTGGTCGGCACCCTGTCCGATTCGCCCTGCATCGAAGGCCGCACCTGGGGCTCGGCGCCCGGCGTGGTGTGGGTGGACCAGGGCTGCCGTGGTCGTTTCGTCGAAGGTCGCGGCAATTGGGGCGGCAACTGGGGCGACGGCGGCGGCAGTGGCGGCGTGGCCGGCACCGTCCGCTGCGAGAGCCAGGACCAGCGCCAGCGCATCTGCCCGACCGGCTGGCGCAACGCCATGCTGGTGCGGCAGCTGTCGGACACCCGCTGCATCGAGGGCCGCACCTGGGGCTCGCGCGATGGCGCGGTGTGGGTCGACGACGGTTGTCGCGGCGAGTTCGCCCAGGGCCGCGGCGGCGGTGGCTGGGGGCCGGGCCGGCCGCCGCTGGACAGCGGCTACACGGTGACCTGCAGCAGCGACGACAAGCGCCTGCGCACCTGCGCCTGGGACCGCCGTCAGGGCCGCCCGGAACTGATCGAACAGCTGTCCGGCACCACCTGCGCGGAAGGCCGCACCTGGGGCTACGAAGGCAATACGGTGTGGGTCAACGGCGGCTGCCGGGCACGCTTCGGGGCGCGCTGAGCCAAGGCAACGGGCCACGCGGCGTGCTGCGTGGCCGGATGCATGGCGTGACAGGTCGACTTCGGGAGCGGCTCTTGCTCTTTTGGATCGACCGCGACCGGGCAAGGCTCGGTCGCGGCTGAAGCCACTCCTACGAGAGGCCGCGGGCTTGGCGCGGCCTGGCGGGACTCAGGTCGCCGCAGGCTTGGCCGCGGCAGGCGCGGCGGCAGGCGTGGCCGCCGCAGCGGGCTTGGCCGGCGCGTCGGACGTCGTCGCGGCGGCCGCGGGCTTGCTGTCCCCGCTGCTGGCCGTACTCCCCGACTCGGCCAGGTTGCGTTTCTTGTCGCCGTCCTTCTTGAAGTCGGTCTCGTACCAGCCGCTGCCGGACAGGCGGAACGCCGGCGCGGTGAGCTGGCGCTTGACCGCAGGGGCGGCGCAGGACGGACAGGTCTCCGGATCGGGATCGGACAGTTTCTGCAGGCGGTCGAAGCTGTGACCGCATGCGGCACATTGGAAAGCGTAGATCGGCATGGCGGCAAAAACGCGAGAGCAACGGAGGCGGCCAGTATGGGGGCCGCACGCTGGCTTTCAAGCGTCCCCGCTCATCACGCCGGCCCGGGCTTGGGCCGCGGCGCCGTTTCCGGCGCGCCGGCAGGCGACGTCGGTGCGTCCGCCAACGGCGCCTCGGCCACCGGCTCGTCCGGCGCCGTCGGTGCCTGCGCCGACGCGGGATCGGTCGACGCGGCCGGCGCCATCTCCAGCGGGCTGACGTCGAACGGCATGCGCAGCAGCAGCGCCGGCAGCAGCGTGGTCAGGGCCGCGTACAGCAGCAGCGCGCCGAACAGCGCGTCGGCGATGGCGAAGCGGTCGCGCAGGATGCCGGCCAGCACCAGGGTGAAGATCAGCGTCGGCGACAGCGCCAGCGACACCCGCAGGCTGCTGCGCGCGCCTTCGCCGAACAGCACCCGCCGCTGCAGCCACAGAATGCCGATGCGCAGCGGCAACACGCAGGCGGTCAGGGCCAGGCCCAGGCCCAGTGCATGCAGGCTCAGCGCCCCGCTCGGCACCTTGGTGCCGGCGTTGAAGAAGTAGAACGGCACGAAGAACGAGGCGAACAGGCGCACCGCCTGCAGGTTCTCGTCGGAGGCCAGCAGCGGCATGCGCTGGCGCAGCAGCCGCGCCACCAGCCCGGCGATGAACGCACCGACCAGGTAGTACACGCCCAGCGAATAGGTGATGTAGGCGGCGATCAGGCCGACCATCACCAGCAGCGAGAACTCCGAGCCCGGCGCCTGCGGCGCCACCCAGCGCCCCAGGGCCACGAACAGCAGCGGCAGGCCGACCAGCATCGCCAGCAGCGCCAGGCTGGACAGGCCCATCTGCCAGGGATCGCCGGCCTGCAGGATCACGAACAGCGCCGCCAGCGCCAGCAGTTCGCCGGCGATGGCCTTGCTGGTGACCCAGAAGCGCTCTTCTTCGTCCAGCCCCAGCCGCCCCAGCGACTCGATGATGAAACCGGTGGAGGGGGTCAGCAGGGCCAGCGCCAGCAATCCGGCCGCCTGCCACGACAGACCGGCGTAGCGCCAGGCCAGCCAGCCGACGCCGAACAGGGTGCCGCCACGCACCACCAGGTGCAGCAGCAGCGGCCACAAGCCGCGACGCAGCGCCTTCGGGTCCACTTCCAGGCCGGCGAACAGGAACAGCGAGGAGATGCCGAGCGTCGCCAGCAGGGTCACCACCGGGTCGTGCGCGCGCGGCCCCATCGCCAGCATCGCGATGATGCCGAACAGCAGGCAGGTCAGCGGCGCCGGCATCTTGAAACGCTGCAGCGCGCGCGGGATCACCAGCAGGGCGAAGATCAGCAGCAGGTAGATCAGTTCGTGGCTCATCGGGCAGGAGATTCCGGTGGGACCCGCCGGCGGCGGCAGCGGCGATGATGCCGGGTCGGCCGTGTGCTGTGCCATCACGGAGCGCTGGCGTGCCAATCGCTCGCGCCGCGATGGCACAGGCCGCGTGCGATCCCAGCCCCCCCCGCACTGCACAGGCCATGTCGCAGCAAACGCGACACGCCGCTGAAGACAGCCAACAGCGCCAGCAGCGCGGCGTCGCAGCGCCCTCATGGTCGACCTGTCACCAGCGCCATGGCAGTCTCGCGGCGGCGGCCGATCCCGGCCGCCGCCGCTTTGCGTTCCCCGGGACCGCCATGACCGACCAGACCCGCCGCCGGCTGCTCCGCGCCGGCCTCACCGCCAGCGCCGCCGCGCTGTTGCCGCCGAGCATCGCCCGCGCCGCCGCGATCGCCCCGGACGTGCGCAGCGGCACCCTCGACGACCTGCAGCACGTGGTGATCCTGATGCAGGAGAACCGCGCCTTCGACCATTACTTCGGCAGCCTTCCCGGCGTGCGCGGCTTCGGCGACCGTTTCCCGATCCCCGCCCCGCCGCTGCCCGACACCGCACCGCGCACGGTCTGGCTGCAGCCCAGCGCCGACGGCAGCCGCCAGCTCGCGCCGTTCCCGCTGCGCACCGTACGCGACTTCGCCACCATGCGCGTACAAGGCACCCCGCATACCTGGCCGAACGCGCAGCAGGCCTGGGACCACGGCCGCATGGGCCAGTGGCCGGCAGCCAAGCGCGACCACGCGCTGGCCCACTACGAACGCGACGACCTGCCGTTCCAGTTCGCCCTCGCCGACGCCTTCACCGTCTGCGACGCCTACCACTGCGCGATCCAGGCCGGCACCAATCCGAACCGCGTGTTCCTGTGGACCGGCCAGAACGATCCGCATGCGCGCGCCGGCGGCCCGGCGATCGCCAACTCGCACGACAACTTCCCGGAACTGGGCGGCGACCCGGACGACTACCGCTGGCCCAGCTACGTCGAAGCGCTGCAGCAGGCCGGCGTGTCGTGGCAGATCTACCAGGACATGGCCGACAACTTCACCGACAACCCGCTGGCCGGCTTCGCGCCGTTCCGCGCGGCCTGGCGTGGTGCACCCGGGCACGATCCGCAACTGCGCGCACGCGGCGTCTCCAGCCGCAGCCTGGCGCAGTTGCGCGAGGACGTGCTGGCCGCGCGGCTACCGTCGGTGAGCTTCATCATCGCCGACGCCGCCGGCAGCGAGCATCCCGATCCGTCCAGCCCGGCGCAGGGCGCGGCCTACACCGCGCGCGTGCTCGATGCGCTGACCGCCGATCCCAAGGTGTGGGCGCGCACCGCGCTGCTGCTGATGTTCGATGAGAACGACGGCTTCTTCGATCACGTGCCGCCACCGGCCCCGCCCTCGCCCGACCCGTCCGCGGCCGGCGGCTGGGCCGGCGCCTCCAGCGTCGCCACCGACGGCGAATACCACCTGCATCCTGCGCCGGGCGACGCCAAGGCCGATCCGCCGGAGCTGCGCGGGCGTCCCTACGGCCTCGGCCCGCGCGTACCGCTGTACGTGATCTCGCCGTGGAGCCGCGGCGGCTGGGTCGATTCGCAGGTCTACGACCACACCTCGGTGCTGCGCCTGCTGGAGCGCCGCTTTGGTGTCGCCGCCGCCGGCCTGACCCCTTGGCGTCGCGCGGTCTGCGGCGACCTGCTGAACGCCTTCGATTTCCGCCAGGCCGACACCCGTCCGTTCGTCGCCGACCTGCCGGACGTGCGCGAGGCGGCCGCGCGCGCCGCGGCGTTGCACGACCACGCAGTGCCACCGCTGCCGGCGCAGTTGCAGGCACCGCGCCAGGCGTTCGGCGTGCGCCGCGCACGTGCCTTGCCGTATCGGCCAACGGTGCAGTTGCAGCACGTGCCGGAGCGCGGCGAGGTGCAGTTGCGCATGGCCAACACCGGCGCAGCGGCGGTGCTGCACGTCTACGACCGCTACCTCCTGGAGTCGATCCCGCGCCGCTACACGGTGGGCGCCGGCGCAACCCTGGACGGCACCTGGACCACCTACGACGGCAGCTACGACCTGTGGCTACTCGGCCCCAACGGCTTCCACCGCCACTACCGCGGCGACCTCAGCGCCCCGCTGCTGCAGGCCGAGATCGTCCAGGAGCCGACCGACGCGCAGGCACTGTGCCTGGTCCTGCACAATCCGGGTGCCGCGCCACTCGAGGTGTCCCTGGAACCGGCCGCCTACGCCCAGGCACAACCGCGCCAACGGGTGACGCTGGCGCCCGGCGCCGAGCAGCGCATTCACTGGAATGCCAAGCCGAGCGGCGGCTGGTACGACCTGTGGCTGGTCCAGGACAACACCCGCCAGCGCCTGGCCGGCCGCGTGGAAACCGGCAAGCCCGGCATCAGCGACCCGGCGATGGGCGGGGCGGCGCGGCTGTATCAGGAGCCCGCCGGAGGCGGGCGGGATTCGGGAATCGGGATTGGGGATTCGTAAAAGCAGCTTCCGCGCGAGTTCGGGCTAGGACGCACGATTCGGGATTGGCAGAGATGCATCAGCGTGCAGGCACCGCTCTTGCGAATCCCCAATCCCGACTCCCTAATCCCGGCCCTCAAGCACCCCGATCGTCCGCAGCCAGGTTTCCACCAGCTGCGGCCACTGTGCGATCGGCAGGTTCTTCGCGCGCAGGCCGAAGGCGTGGCCGCCCTGCGCATAGATGTGCATTTCCGTCGGCACGTCGGCATGGTTGAGTGCGACGTAGTACGCCAGCACCTGCGAGATGCCGTCGACATAGTCGTCCTGCGCCTGCAGCAGGAAGGTCGGCGGGGTGTCGGCGACGACGCGGATGTCCGGACGCAAGGCCAGATCGGTGGGATTGCGGGTGTCGTCATCCTCGTCCTCGTGCACCCACAGATGGCCCGGATACACGGCGATGGCGAAATCCGGGCGGCAGCTCACGCGGTCGGCGGCATCCACCAGCGGATAGGTGCGCTTGGCGAAATGCGTACTGGTCGCGGCGACCAGGTGGCCGCCGGCGGAAAAGCCCATCACCCCGATCTTGTGCGGGTCCACGCCCCAGGTGGCGGCCTGCTGGCGCACCAGGCCCAGCGTGCGCTGCGCGTCCTGCAGCGCGGTCTGCACCTTGGGGTAGTAACGCCGGTCGTTGACCCAGGTCGGCCCGGAGTTCGGCACGCGGTATTTCAACAGCACGCAGGTGATGCCGCGCGAGACCAGCCAGTCGCAGATCTCCGTGCCCTCCAGGTCCATCGCCAGCATCTGGTAGCCGCCGCCGGGAAATACCACCACCGCGGCGCCGGTGTTGTGGCCCTGCGCTGGGTACACGGTCATGGTCGGCCGGCTGACGTTGTCGATCCTGGCCCCGGGCCCAGCCGTTTCCGGCTTCGGATGCGGCAGCGCATCCGGCACCACGCCAGGCCAGATCGGCACCTGCACGTGGCCCGGTGCGGGTTCCCAGACCCGCGCCTGCGCGGCGTGGGCAGACAGACCGAGGGCAATGGCCAACGAACAGCACACGAATCGACGCATGGGACGCTCCGAACAGGGTTGGGAATGAAAGGGACCGCACGATCAGTGAGCACGGCCGCGGTGGCCGTGGCCGTTGGTACAACGCGGGCGATCGCGCGCGGCATCGACACGTGGCGTCGCCGATGATCGCGAGCAGCGTCTCGTACGCATGGCTGCGGCTCCCGCTCGTGGGATCAGCCGCGACGGACCTTCGCGATAAAACCTGTCGCGGCCGAAGCCGCGCCTACGGGAGATCGACCTGCATCCGGCGCGATTGCGGCGAACGCAGTCGATGCAACGCGCGCAACGCCGCCTAACCGGTACGCCGCGTCTGCGCAGGCAGCGAAGCCACGACCGCCTGCGCCACCGCTTTCAGCGTCGCATCGCGCGCGGCGCTGTCGACCGTGGCGCCGTTGAGATAGGCGGTGAGCAGCAGCGGCGTGGCCCGCCCCGGCGCCCAGACGATGGCGATGTCGTTGCGGGTATCGGTGCCGTTGCTGCCGGTCTTGTCGCCGATCTGCCAGCCCGCCGGCAGGCCGGCGCGCAGGCAGTCGTTGCCGGTACGGTTGTCGCGCATCCAAGCAATCAGGCGCTGCCGCGACACCGGCTGCAGCACCTCGCCGAGCAACAAGGCGCGCATCGTCCCCGCCATCGCGGCCGGCGTGGTGGTGTCGCGCGGATCGCCGGCGACGAACTCGTTCATGCCCGGCTCGTTGCGGTCCAGTTGGGTGGACGCATCGCCCAGCGCACGCAGGAAGCGGGTCACCCCGGGCGGGTCGCCGACCAGCGGCAGCAGCAGGTTGGCCGCGGTGTTGTCGCTGTAGATCATCGCCGCGCGGCACAGCTCGGCCACGCTGAGCGTGCCGCCGACATGACGCTCGGACACCGGCGCATTCGCCAGCAGATCCGCCTTGCGCACCGGCACGCGCCGTTCCAGGGCCAGTTCGCCGCGGTCGACCCGCTGCAGCACCGCCCCTGCCAATAGAAATTTGAAGGTACTGCACAGCGGGAAGCGCTCGTCCTGGCGCTGTCCGCCGAGCGTTGCGCCGCCGCCGTCGAGCAGGCTCACGCCGAGCCGGCCGCCACTGCGACGCTCGATCTCGGCCAGCTGCAGTTGTAGCGTCGGCGTCGGGTTTTTCGCATTTTTTGCCTGTGCACCAGCCACGACCAACAGGCTCGCACCCATTCCCACGCCCTGCAGGAACCGTCGTCTCGTCAGCATCGTCCACCTCCGTCGGGAGCCAGGATGATGGCCGCATTGACCCACCCCCACCAGCGAGGTTATTCAATCGCACCCATGAGCCGAATTGATACCTGGCGATGATCCGTCCGCATCTGCCGTTGAACGCCCTGCGTGCCTTCGAGGCCGCGGCGCGGCACCAGAACCTGACCCGTGCCGCCGCCGAGCTGTGCGTGACCCAGGCCGCGCTGAGCCACCAGATCAAGCAACTGGAGGCGCGCCTGGGTGTGGTGCTGTTCCAGCGCCTGCCGCGCGGCGTCGCCCTGACCGACGAAGGCTTGCGCCTGCATCCGGTGCTGACCGAGGCCTTCGACCGCATCGCCGGGACGCTGCAGCGCTTCGCCGGCGGTCGCTATCGCGAGACGCTGAGCGTGGGCGTGGTCGGCACTTTCGCGGTGGGTTGGCTGCTGCCGCGGCTGGACGCCTTCCACGCCGCGCACCCGGACATCGAACTGCGCGTGTACACCCACAACAACCGGGTCGACCTGGCCGGCGAAGGCCTGGACCTGGCGATCCGTTTCGGCGATGGCGACTGGCAGGGCCAGCACGCCACGCCGATCCTGGACGCGCCGTTCGCGCCGGTGTGTGCGCCGGCGCTGGCGCCGCTGCTGCGCACGCCTGCGGACCTCGCCAGGACCACCCTGCTGCGTTCCTATCGGCTGGACGAATGGCCGCGCTGGCTGCAGGCCGCCGGCGCGCCCGAGGTGCAGGCGGGCGGCCCGATCTGCGATGCCTCGCTGACCCTGGCCAGCATCGCCGCAGCCGGCCACGGTGTGGCCCTGCTGCCGCTGCGGCTGTTCGCCCAGGACCTGGATGCCGGGCGGCTGGTCTGTCCGTTCACCACCCGCATCGACCTGGGCCGCTACTGGCTGACCCGGCTGCGCTCGCGCGCGGAAAGCGACGCCGCCCGACGCTTGCGCGAGTGGTTGCTGGCCGAGCAGGCCGCACTGGCCGACTGAGCGACACCACTGCCGCCGCATTGGGCGCCGGGAGCGCTTGGGCACACGCCGGCATGCACCTTGCTTCGCCTACCAGCAAGGCCTGACAGTAATGTGAAGAATTTGTGCACTGCCGCTTGGCGGCCGGGCAGGCCCGAAATATGATCCTGGTCGCAGTCGCACTGTGCGCCGGGGATGGCGCTGACCGTTTCGGGGGAAACATGCTGATGAACCGTGCTGTCCTGACCGCCCGTCCGGGCCTGGTCTCGCGTGACGTCGTGCTGGCAGCCGTCCTGGGCTGCCTGTGTGTGCTGCATCTGGCCTACTTCCTGCGCGGCGGCGCCAGCGAATGGCATTGGGCGCTCAGCGCCGCTGGCCTGGCGCTGATGGCGCTCAAGGCCAGCCTCCGGCCGACGCCGACCGCCCGCCCCTCGCTGCAGAGCCTGCGCTCGCGCACGCCGCTGGACTGGGCGGCGATCGCCGGCGGTCTGCTGGTCGTGGCCAGCGCCGCCGCCTGAGCGGCACGGGCCGGCGCCGCGCGCGTCGGCGGATGCGATCGTCCTCATCCTGCACGGCATGTCCGGCGCGCGCGCAGCCCTGGGCGCTGGCGCAGGCGATGCAGGTGGGACTTGCCGTTGGCTGAGGCGATGCGACGTCGGGGCTGAAGCCTCTCCCACACCGGGTACGCCGGCTCACGTTCCGGCCTCGCCTGGAGCGGCGTGAAGAAGCGATTGAAGCCCCTCTCCCACCGGGAGAGGGGTTGGGGTGAGGGTACGCCGGCACGCACGGCCGGCCACTCCGAGTCCCCCGGCACCCGCACCTCATCCGCCCCCTTGGGGCACCTTCCCCCGAAAAGGGGGCCATGGTCCCGCAGGGAGAAGGAACCGTCAGCTCGACGTGGATTCTCCGTGCTCGCCGGCACACACCGGCAATGGCGAGATCCACCGCGGCTCAGGCGCCGTCGATCAACTCCATCCACGCCTGCTCGGCCTGGGCCAGGTCGCGCGCGGCGGCCTCGCGCTCGCGGCCCAGCACCGCCATCTTCTCCGCATCGGCGTAGTGCTTGGGATCGGCGAGCTGGCGGTCGAGTTCGGCCAGCGCCGCTTCCAGTTCGCCCACGCGCTTCTCCGCGGCGGCCAGCTTGTGCGGGTTCGGCGGCTTCTTCGCCGGCAGCGGCTTGACCGGCGGCGGCGGGGTCGGCGCGGCCTCGGCCAGTTTCTGCTTGGTGCCCTGCGCGGCGGGGCGAGTGCGCAACCACGCGGCATAGGCGTCGAGGTCGCCGTCGAACGGTTCGACCACGCCGTCGGCCACGCGCCAGAAGGTGTCGCAGACCAGGCCGATCAGGTGGCGGTCGTGCGAGACCATCACGATCGCGCCCTCGAAATCGCTCAGCGCCTCGGCCAGCGCCTCGCGCATCTCCAGGTCGAGGTGGTTGGTCGGTTCGTCGAGCAGCAGCACATTGGGCTGTTGCCAGGCGATCAACGCCAGCGCCAGGCGCGCGCGCTCGCCACCGGAGAACCCGTCGACCGGCTCGAACGCACGGTCGCCGGGGAAATTCCACTTGCCGAGGAAATCACGGAACGCCTGGTTGCTGGCGTCCTTGTCGATCTCGCGCATGTGGTCCATCGGCGACTGGCCTTCGTGCAGCGACTCCACCGTGTGCTGGGCGAAGTAGCCGATACGCAGGTCCGGATGCGCCATGCGCTCGCCGGCGATCGGCGGCAGTTCGCCGACCAGGGTCTTGACCAGGGTGGTCTTGCCGGCGCCGTTGGGGCCGAGCAGGCCGATGCGCTGACCGGCCTCCAGGCCGAAACCGACGTTGTGCAGGATCACCGCGTCGGCGCCGTAACCGGCCTCGGCGTGATTGAGGCGGATCAGCGAGAACGGCAGCTTGGCCGGCGGCGCCAGTTCGATGCGGAACTCGCGCTCGGCGCGCACCGCCTCGGTGCCGGCCAGCTTCTCCAGGCGCTTCATCCGGCTCTGCGCCTGCGCCGCCTTGGAGGCCTTGGCCTTGAAGCGGTCGATGAAGCTCTGCAGGTGGGCGCGCTCGGCCTGTTCCTTCTCGTGCGCGATCTGCTGCTGGCGCAACTGCTCGGCACGCTGGCGCTCGAAATCGGTGTAGCCGCCGGTGTACAGCTTGGCGCCGCCGTTGTGCAGATGCAGGGTGTGGGTGGCGACGTTGTCGAGAAACTCGCGGTCGTGCGAGATCAGCAGCAGCGTGCCCGGATACTTCAGCAGCCACTGCTCCAGCCAGTACACCGCGTCCAGGTCGAGGTGGTTGGTCGGTTCGTCGAGCAGCAGCAGGTCGCTGGGCATCATCAGCGCGCGCGCGAGGTTCAGGCGCACGCGCCAGCCGCCGGAGAACGAGGACACCGCGCGGTGATGGGTCTCGGCGGGGAAGCCGAGGCCGTGCAGCAGCTTGCCGGCACGCGCATCGGCGTCGTAGGCGCCCATCTCGGCCATCTTGGTGTGGGCGGCGGCCACCGCCTCCCAGTCCTCGCGCGCGGTCGCCTCGGCCTCTTCGGCCAGCACCGCGGCCACCGCGGTGTCGCCGCCGAGCACGAAGCTCAGCGCCGGGTCCGGCAGCGACGGGGTTTCCTGGGCGACGCTGGCGATGCGCACCTTGCCGGGCAGGTCGACGTCGCCCTTGTCCGCCTCCAGTTCGCCCTTCACCGCCGCGAACAGGCTGGACTTGCCGGCTCCGTTGCGGCCGACCACGCCCACCCGGTAACCGGCATGCAGGGTGAGGTCGACATTGGACAGCAACAGCCGCTCGCCGCGGCGCAAGGCGAAATTACGTAGGGAAATCAAGGCAGGGCACTCGGCTAGCGAGGCCGAAGTGTAGCCGCTTCGCCCGCCCCGGCCCACCCGGGGCGGCAATGCGGCACGGTCCGAGGCGGCGCGCGGGCCGCCGCGAAAACCCGACCCAGGTCCGTTTTTGTATACGCGCCCATGTGAAAAACGGATTTCAATTCGATGGCAAACGCTGCACCGCAGCATCCACCCCGCCCCACCGGAAATCGCCAGACCCGCGCCAATCCCCCAGCCAGGAGTCTCCGCCCGATGACGCAACGCCGCCTCCCCCTCGTCAGTGCCGTCCTGCTCGCGCTCGCCTCCGGCAACAGCCTCGCCCAGTCCCAGCAGGCACCGACCACGCTGGACAACATCATCGTCACCGGCACCCGCATCTCCGACCGCACGGTGGCCGAATCGCAATCGCCGATCGACATCATCGCGCCCGAGGCGCTGCAGGCCACCGGCGCCAGCGACCTCGCCAGCGCGCTCGGCAAGCTGCTGCCGTCGCTGAACTTCCCGCGCCCGGCGATCAACGACGGCAACGACGCGCTGCGCCCGGCGACCCTGCGCGGCCTGTCGCCGGATGCGGTGCTGGTGCTGCTGGACGGCAAGCGCTACCACACCACCTCGCTGGTCAACTACAACCCGTCGGTCGGGCGCGGCTCGGCGCCGGCCGACCTCAACTCGATCCCGATGTCGGCGATCGCGCGCATCGAAGTGCTGCGCGACGGCGCCTCCGCGCAGTACGGCTCCGACGCCATCGCCGGGGTCATCAACATCGTGCTCAAGCACGGCGCCAAGGCCGGCAGCAACAGCGTCGCGGTCAGCGGCGGCATCATGGACAAGGGCGACGGCGCGCAGAACGGCATCGACGGCTCCTACGGCCTGGCCTTCGGCGGTGCGCCGGACGGCGAGGCGCCGGGCTGGGTGCGGGTGTCGTGGAACTACCAGAACGCGATGAACACCAATCGCGCCGAGAACACCGACAAGGCCACCACCCTCGCCGGCGCCGCCAACCCCAGCGGCGTGCCCTACGAGCGCTACGGCGATCCGGCGCTGAAGACCTATCAGGGGCTGGTCAATTTCGGCTACGCGCTCACCCCGCACGTCGACCTGTACGGCTACGCCAACGTCAGCCGCCGCGAGGTGCTGTCCAACGGCTACTACCGCGCCTGGGACAACAGCGACCGCAACGTGCAGGCGGTCTACCCCAACGGCTACCTGCCGCAGATCTACAACCCGTCCAACGACCGCGCCGCGGTGCTCGGCCTCAAGGGCAGCACCGACAGCGGCTGGACCTGGGACGTCTCCGCCGACTACGGCAAGAACGACGTCACCTTCGACCTGCGCAACACCATCAACACCAACCTGTACTGGAGCACCGGCGCCTCGCCGACGCGCTTCAACGCCGGCGGCTTCCGCAACGAGCAGAACGCGCTCAACGCCGACTTCAGCAAATCCCTGGACTGGGGCCTGGCCTATCCGGTCAACCTCGCTTTCGGCGCCGAGTACCGGCAGGACAAGTACGCCGTGGTGGCCGGCTCGCCCACCTCGATCTACTTCGACCCGAACGCCATCAACCCGGACACCGGCGCACCGTATCCGGGCGGTTCGCAAGTGTTCCCCGGCCTGTCGCCGACCGTGGCCGGGCAGTTCCAGCGCCACAGCAAGGCGGTGTACGCCGACCTGGAAGCGGACCTGAGCGAGCGCCTGTCCGGCGGCGTGGCCGCACGCTACGAGGACTACAGCGATGCCGGCACCACCCGCTCGGGCAAGCTGTCGGCGCGCTACCAGCTCAACGACGCCTTCGCCGTGCGCGGCACGATCTCCAACGGCTTCCGCGCGCCCTCGCTGGCGCAACAGAACTACGCCTCGGTGGTGACCCTGCCGGTGGACGGCGTCCTCAGCCAGATCGGCACCTACCGCACCTCCGATCCGGTGGCGATCGCGCTCGGCGCCAAGCCGCTGGCGCCGGAGAAATCCACCAACTACAGCATCGGCGCGGTCTGGCAGCCCGGCGGCGGCTTCAATTCCACCCTGGACCTGTACCAGATCCGCATCTGGGACCAGATCCTGTATTCGGACCAGATCTCGCTGGCCGTGCCGATCGGCCAGGTCAGCGCCGCACAGTTCTTCGTCAACGGCGCCACCACCCGCACCCGCGGCGTGGACTGGGTGAGCAACTACCTGCTCGACCTCGACCGCGCCGGCACGCTCAACCTGAGCTTCAGCGCCAACTACAACAAGATCGAGATCCTGGAGATCTCCGATCCGAACTTCGGCCGCGCCAGCCAGGGCCTGCTGACCGATGCCACGCCGCGCACCAAGTACGTGCTCAGCGGCGACTGGACCCTGGCCGGCTGGACCCTGCACGGCGACGCCACCCGCTACGGCGCCATCACCCGCCGCGGCGACGATGCCGACGGCAGCCAGGACCAGGCGTTCGCGGCGCGCTGGCTGCTCAATCTGTCCACCAGCTACGCCTGGCACGACCTCACCTTCACCGTCGGCGCCGACAACGTCACCAACCAGTACCCGACCCGGACCGCGCTGAACAACATCTACGACGACCGCCCCAACGGCCTGCAGTACTCGCCGCTGTCGCCGTTCGGCTTCAACGGCCGCTACTGGTACGGGCGGGTGAACTACCGCTTCTGAGCGACCCTGGCGCGCGTCGCCGCGATGGGCGACGACGTCCGCCACGCGCGATTCGCGCGGCCGACAGGCCTATGCCGCCGCTGTCCCGGTGGGCGCGGACGCTACCGGGACGTTGTGCGTGCCTCCCCATTGCGGACGGCGGCGCGCGGCGTTCTACCACCCCTTAGAACGCAATGGAATAAGAACATGCGCTTGCATCCTGCGACGCAGCACGCATGTTAAAAAATAATTAGACATCCCTGAGGACGCGGCCTGCCGGCCCTGCCGGTCGCCGCATGCCCCGCCTGCCGTTTCGGCACCTGCTGGAGTTTTCATGAACCGTCCGTTGTCGCTGCTGGCGAGCGCCGTGCTCGCCGCCCTCTCCGCCCCCTCCTTCGCCCAGACCGCGTCCGACGCACCGAGCACGCCCAGCACGCTGGACACGGTGATCGTCACCGGCACCCGCGTCAGCGACCGCACCGTCGCCGAGTCGCAATCGCCGATCGACATCATCACCCCCGAGGCACTGCAGGCCACCGGCACCTCGGAACTGGCCACCGCGCTGTCGCGCGCCCTACCCTCGCTGAACTTCCCGCGCCCGGCGCTGACCGACGGCACCAGCGGCATCCGCCCGGCGCAGTTGCGCGGGCTCTCGCCCGACCAGGTGCTGGTGCTGGTCAACGGCAAGCGTCGCCACACCTCGGCGATGATCAACGTCAACGGCACCATCGGCCGCGGCGCCTCGGCGGTGGATCTCAACGCGATCCCGATCGCCGCGATCGAGCGGGTGGAAGTGCTGCGCGACGGCGCCTCGGCGCAGTACGGCTCCGACGCCATCGCCGGCGTGGTCAACATCGTGCTCAAGGGCGCCGGCGAAGGCGGCAGCCTGGCCGTGGAGCACGGCAAGTACTCGGCCGGCGACGGCGCCAAGTCGCAGCTCTCCGGCGATACCGGGGTCGGCTTCGGCGACGGCCGCGGCAGCCTGCATGTGGCCGGGCAGATCAGCCAGCAGGACGCCACCAACCGCGCCGGCCCCTACCAGGGCACCGCGCCGAACACCGGCAACTATCCCGGCATCGGCCAGACCACCTTCGTCTACGGCGACCCCAAGGTCGACGCCACCGCGGTCTCGGCCAACGGCGAGTTCCGCTTCAACGACAACCTTACCGGCTACGCCACCGCGATCGCCAGCAACCGCGACATCACCTCGTTCGCGTTCTACCGCTCGCGCAACCACAACGGCCAGACCGCGCTGCTGGCGCAGGTCTATCCCGACGGCTACGTGCCGCAGATCGAGCAGTACTCCAAGGACCGCTCGCTGGTCGCCGGCCTGAAGGGCAGCACCGCCGGCGGCTTCACCTGGGACGTCAGCTACAACTACGGCTACAACAAGGTCGATTTCCACACCGCCAACAGCATCAACTACAGCCTCGGCGTCGACAGCCCGCGTCGCTTCTACGACGGCGCGCTGGAGTACACCCAGAACGCGGTCAACGCCGACTTCACCCAGCCGCTGGAGTGGGGCCTGGCCTATCCGGTGACGCTGTCCTTCGGCGCCGAGTACCGCCAGGAGAAGTGGAACCAGTCGCCCGGCGAGCCGGCCTCGTACACCGGCACCACCGGCGGCGCGCAGGGCTTCGCCGGCTTCGCGCCGCTCAACGCGGTGCATTCGGACCGCCACAACTACGCGGTGTACGCGGGGCTGGAAGCCGACCTCACCGACAAGTTCTCCGCCGGCCTCACCGGCCGCTACGAGGACTACTCGGATTTCGGCAGCAAGACCTCCGGCAAGCTGTCGGCGCGCTACGCGTTCACCGACAAGGTGGCGCTGCGCGGCACCGTCGCCAGCGGCTTCCGCGCGCCGTCGCTGGCGCAGCAGCAGTACCAGGCGGTGACCAGCAGCTACATCAACGGCAGCTTCTTCGAATCCGGCACCTTCCCGGTGAACAGCGCCGTGGCCCAGGCCCTGGGCGCCACGCCGCTGAAGGCCGAGACCTCGCTGTCCTACAGCCTGGGCCTGGTGCTGCAGCCGGTCGAACGCCTGTACCTGACCGTGGACGCGTACCAGATCGAGATCGACGACCGCATCCTGCTGTCGTCCAACCTCAACGATGCGGCGGTGCTGGGCAAACTGCGCCAGCTCGGCTACAGCAACGTCACCAGCGTGCGCTACTTCAGCAACGCCGCCGACACCCGCACCCGCGGCGTCGACGTGGTCGGCACCTACAGCATCCCGCTGGCGGCCAGCACGCTGGACCTAACCGCCAGCTACGGCTACAGCAAGACCGACATCACCCATGCGGTGACCCAGCCGCAGGCGCTGGCCGCGATCGGCTCGACCCAGACCACCCTGGGCCGCGACGAGATCGGCCGCCTGGAGGACAGCTACCCGAAGGACAAGCTGATCCTCAGCGGCACCTGGAAGCTGCCGAAGTGGGACCTGAGCCTGGCCGCCACCCGCTACGGCGAGTTCACCGTGCGCAATTCGGCCACCGCCGCCCGCGACCAGACCTACGGCGCGGACTGGGTGGTCGACGCCTCGGCCAGCTTCAAGCCGAGCACGAACTGGACGCTGACGCTGGGCGCGGACAACGTGTTCGATCAGTACCCGGACAAGACCGCCAACCTGATCAACTCCACCTACGGCATGCTCCCGTACAGCAACTACTCGCCGTACGGTTTCAACGGCGCCTACGTGTACGGGCGGATCAATTACCGCTGGTGATCGCACGCGCGGGCATCGATTGCGCCTGCGTTGAACGGCATGACGACGGCCCGGGTTTCCGGGCCGTTGTTGTTGGGGCGGGGATTGGGAATTGGAGATTCGCCAGCCTGCGACGTTTTCGCCGGCCTGAACTTTCTTGCAGGAGCGGCTCCGGCCGCGGCACGATGCTGTCCATGGGGCACGGCTGAAGCCGCTCCTCCGGCGCATGGATCGGGCGTCCTTGTGGGAGGGACTTCAGTCCCGACGCATGAAGGTGCCAGCTGGCGTTGGGCTTCACTCGTCGCGGCTGAAGCCGCTCCCACAAGCGCCATACGCATTGCTCGCGAGATGCTGCGCTCGTGCAACCGCGACGCGCCCAACACCGTGCTCTGCCTCGTGCCGCGCAGCCAGCATCCCTCACATCGCACTGCGAAAAACGCCGCAGCACCCGCGCGCAGGCACCGCCGCGTGCACCATGTCCGTGCGCATGGGCGGCATTTTGTCTACACGCCCGGAAAATCCCGGGATTGGCGCTGCCGCAACGCCTGCAGCGGTGGTTGCAATTGCAACCTCGGCATCAGGCTTAACGGAATATTGACTCCACTGACATCAACCGGTAATCCCTAGGTCGCGTCGTCGCATCCGCCAGGGGACAGGGGAGTGCGCATGCAGCGGCGCCTCCCCCCACTTCTGGAGCCGCCTCCCCCATGACGCGCACGCTCACTCCGCTCGCCCACGCCGTCGCCCTGTGTCTGGCGACGTCCGCCGTTTCGGTCCACGCGCAGAACACCGGCAACGCGCAAACGCTGGACACCGTCATCGTCACCGGTACGCGTGTGGCCGATCGCACCGTCGCCGAATCGGCCTCGCCGATCGACATCATCTCGCCGGAGACGCTGCAGTCCACCGGCACCACTGAACTGGCCACTGCCCTGTCGCGCGCGGTGCCGTCGCTGAACTTCCCGCGCCCGGCGATCACCGACGGCTCCGATGCGGTGCGCCCGGCGCAGTTACGCGGGCTCTCGCCGGACCAGGTGCTGGTGCTGGTCAACGGCAAGCGCTACCACACCACCGCGCTGGTCAACCTCAACGGCGCGCAGGGCCGCGGCTCCTCGCCGGCCGATCTCAACACCATTCCCATCGCCGCGGTCGAACGCATCGAAGTGCTCCGCGACGGTGCCTCCGCGCAATACGGTTCCGACGCCATCGCCGGCGTCATCAACATCGTGCTCAAGGGCAGCGGCACGGGCGGCAGCCTGGCCGGGCGCTACGGCAAGTACAGCGCCGGCGACGGCGAGCAGTACCAGCTCTCCGGCGATGCCGGGCTCACCTTCGCCGAGACCGGCACAGTGCACTTCGCCGCGCAGGCCGGACACCAGGACCAGACCGACCGCGCCACGCCGTACCAGGGCCAGGTGCAGCAGCGCTACGGCGACCCCGACGTGGACCAGGGCGCGGTCTCCTACAACGGTCAATACAGCCCGGCCGACTACATCACCTTCTATTCCTACGCGATGCTCAGCCGCCGCGAGGTGCTGTCCAACGGTTACTTCCGCTGGTCCGGCGACAACCGCAACCGCCCGGAGATCTACCCCGACGGCTTCCTGCCGCAGATCTACAACGTCAGCAAGGACGTGTCCTGGGTCGGCGGGGTCAAGTCCAGCACCGCCGGCGGCCTGGCCATCGACCTCAGCTACAACTACGGCCGCAACGATCTGAGCTTCGACGTGCGCCATAGCCTCAACAACAGCCTCGGCCTGGCCAGTCCCACCGAGTTCTATGCGGGCGCGCTGCAGGTCACCCAGAACGTGCTCAACGCCGACTTCAGCAAATCGCTGGAGGTCGGCCTGGCCTACCCGGTGACCCTGGCCTTCGGCGCCGAGTGGCGCGGCGAGAAGTTCAACGAATCGCCGGGCACGCCGGCGTCCTATGTCAACGGCGGCATTCCCTCGGCCAATGGCACCCTGCTGCCGGGCGCGCAGGTGTTCGCCGGCTTCAAGCCCAGCGACTCCGGCCATTACGACCGCAACAGCTACTCGGCCTATCTGGACCTGGAAGGCGACATCACCGACAAGTTCTCCGCCGGCCTGGCCGGGCGCTACGAGAACTACAGCGACTTCGGCGACACCGCCACCGGCAAGCTGTCGCTGCGCTACGCCTTCAGCCCGAAGGTCGCGCTGCGCGCCACCGTCTCCACCGGCTTCCGCGCACCGTCGCTGCAGCAGCAGTATTTCCAGTCGGTCGCCACCAACTTCATCAACGTCGCCCAGCCCGACGGCAGCATCGCCGCCACGCCGTTCGAGATCGGCACCTTCCGCACCGACAACCCGGCGGCGATCGCGCTCGGCGCCGAACCGCTGAAGGCCGAGAAGTCCAAGAACTACGGCCTGGGCCTGGTGCTGCAGCCGGTGGACGCGCTGTACATCACCCTCGATGCCTACCGCATCGACATCGACGACCGCATCGTGCTCTCGGAGAATCTCACCTCTACGGCAGTACGCAACTACCTGCAGGGCAACGGCTACGCCGGCATCGGCGGCGGCCGCTACTTCACCAACGCCATCGACACCAAGACCCAGGGCGTGGATGCGATCGGCACCTACAAGCTCACGCTGCCCGCGAGCAGCCTCGATCTCACCGCCGGCTACAACTACAACAAGACCGACATCGAGAAGATCGCCGGCAACCCGGCGGTGCTGGAAGCGATCGACCCGACCGCGGTGCGCATCGGTCGTGCCGAGATCGGGCGCATCACCCGCGGTTCGCCGCGCGACAAGTTCTTCCTGAGCAGCGTATGGTCGCCCGGCGCCTGGGCCTTCACCGCCACGGCCACGCGCTGGGGCGAATTCACCGACTTCGGCACCACGCCGGCCGCCGACCAGACCTATGCGGCCAAATGGACCCTGGACCTGTCGGCCGCGTACACGCTGGGCCGCTGGCGCGTGACCGTCGGCGGCGACAACGTGCTCAACGAGTATCCCGACCGCTCGCGCGCCGGCGCAGGCACTCGCACCTATCTGCCGTACAGCACGTCCTCGCCGTTCGGCTTCAACGGCGCCTTCGCCTACGCCAACGTCAACTACAGCTGGTGATGCATTGCAGCGGCGGTGTCCCGGCACCGCCGCCGCCGCGTTCATCGCAGACAACGCCGCGACCGCATGTCCGCCAGGTCGGTCTCGATGGCGTGCGGCGCTACACCGCTGACGCAGGAATCGGATGGGCATCAACGCGGCGGTGACGAAGCGTCGGCAAAGCGCGCGCCCATAAGCCTCGTCCCGTTTGGCAACGCATCGCACTCGCGCCGTCATCCGTTCGAACCATGCGTTTGCACGACAGTGACGCGCAGAGGCGTCAAACATTCGCCGCGCGATCCGGGCACATCGCGCCGAGCAACTGCACCGATCCGGTCACGTCGGTGATGGCCATCTCAGACACGGCACGACTCGTGATCGCATTCGACACACGCCGGGCGACGGCGCGATGGATTTCCCCACGATGCAACGCACTCGCCATCGACAGCGGCATTCGGCATCACTTGGCTGTGCCGAACGCGGAAGCGCCAGCAATAAAATGCCCTGCCGCACCGCGAGGACATACCCGCAATGTGTGGCATGGAAACTGCAATAAGGTCCACGCCCGACACCCCGGCGATGCCGGATGGTCGACGCGAATCGCGCGTGACCTGGGGCCATACCTGAGCAAGCCGATGCGGCGTATTTGCGGGAATTCCTCCGCAAAAATAAGCGTGAGCCACATCACAAGTATGAATCGATTGATTATTTGTCAACAGTGGCCTGTTGCGATTCGCGTAATGTGGAATCGCCTGAACGGCAGGCAAAAAAGCCCCATCCGGGGAAGGACCGTGTCATGTGGAAAACTTCAAAAATAGCGGTGCTATCAGGCATCGTCGCGTGCTCGGCGCTGGCGTCCAGCGCCTATGCGCAAAGCTGTTGCCCGAGCGGCGGCAACGGCAGCCCGATCTCCATTCGTGGCCTGGGTGAAAGCGCGCCGGCGGCGACCAATCTGTCCACCAACGCGTCGGCGCGCATCTACCAGTTCGAGCGCAACGGCGTGACCTACCTGCAGATCAACGACTCCACCGGCCAGGTGCGTGGCGCGATCGGCCGCGTCGGCGACACCGCCTGGGTGACGCCGATGGGCAAGGACGTGGATCGGGTGAGCACCGTCGACACCTTCGACAGCAGCCGCGGCACCGTGGTCTACGATGCGCGCTACTTCACCGTGCAGCTGGCCAGCAGCGCCAATGGCGACGTCTGGACCGTGACCATCAAGAAGTAACGGTCTTTTCCAGCGGCTCGGAGATCAGGAAGCTGATCTTTTGCTCATGACGGCGCCGGCAGGTGCCGTCATGAGCCTTCAAGCGGCTGGCCAGTTCCCAGTCCATCTCGTTGGCGCTGTGATGCTTGCGGCCGCCGCCCGGCATCGCCGCATCGGCTTCCACGGTCACCACCACGCCGCGCTTGCCGCGTGCCGACCAGACTCGTGCGGTGATCGTGTGCCGGCCCGCATCGGGCAGGATTTCCATGGCGTTGAGCACGCAGCGATACGCCGCCAGCTGCAACCCGATCGACAGCCGCCGCGAATCCCCGTGCAAGCGCGCCTCGACCTCGGTATCGCAGGCGTTGGCGAAGGCGATGGAGTTCAGCGCGCCGTACAGGCCGTGGGTTTCGATATCCAGCGGATACAGCGCCGCGACGTAATCGTCCAGCAACTGCGCCTGGATCACCCCGGTACGGTTCATTTCCATCGCCGCGGCGTAGTGGCCGTGCTCCTTCAGCGTGCTGGCGATGTCGCGGCGCAGCTTGTTGATGTGCACGTGGATGTCGGTGTACTCGATCACGCGGTTACGCAGGGTGCGCTCGGCCGACATGTAGCTGGCCTGGGCCACCTGCAGCGCCTCCTGTTCGGCGAAGCCCAGGCGCCGGGCCTGGTCCATCACCCCGGCGATGCGGGTACCGAGCACGAACAGCGTGGTGGCGGCGAACGACACCAGCATCTGCACGTAGAAGGTTTCCAGGTCGAACGCACCGGCGTGATGCGACTTCGCCAGGGCCATCGCCACCGCGATGTCGGCCATGACGATGCCGACCGCAGCACCGCGCCACTCGTGGCCCAGGGTCAGCCAGAAACCCGGCACGATCATCATCACCAGCAGGAACTGGCGTGCGACTCCGTCCGGCACGTTCATCGCCGCCGCGAACAGGACCGCCACCATCAGCGCCGCGCGCAGGCTGTCGTGCATCAGCCCACGCGACATCAGCGCGGTGCCTTCGCGGCGCACCCACAGCAAGGCCGGCAGCACGAACACCAGGATGCCGAGATAGTTACCGATCCAGAACTTCAGCGCGTTCTCGACGTTGATGTCGGTGGTCGGCCCATCCAGCACCCAGTTCAGCGCCTTGTTGATCAGCACGCCCCACAGCGCCATGCCCAGCACCACCGGCAGCAACCGCTGCTGCCAGACCATCATGTCGGGGACGCGGCGGCGGAACCACAACGGCACCAGCGCCGACAGCGGCATCAGCAGCAACGGGCTGAGATAGGCCCAGGCCGCGCTCTGCCCCTCGTCGATCAGCGGCACACGCAGCACCAGCAGCGCAGCGGCATCGCCAAGCAGCAAGTACGGCCACAGCCGCAAGGGCATGAACAGCAACACGGCCGCGCGCAGGCCGGCGGGCAGGAACCATTGGTCCAGAGACAACTGCCACGCCATCAGGTATCCGGCGCAGTACACGGAGCTCAGGAGCAGTCCCTTCGCGAATGTCTTCAGTCTAGCCATGCCACCCTGGTCCTGGCAGGACACCTAATTGGCGCAAACATACACCACGGGATGGGCCGGAACAGTAGACAGATAACGTCCATCATCCGCTGTAATGCCTTTCCTGACAGGGAGTTGCGTGGGGGACCCGATCGCTGCGACTTCCATCCCACTCAAGGTGTCGGGGAGCGGGAGCCGGGGCCGGGATGCGGCACTGCCCGGGGCGCCGGTTGCGCGGCTCGCCGGCCCTGGCAAGCGCATCCGTGCCCCACCTGCGCGATGCCGGGGGCATGCGTCTCGCGGCCGCCTGCTCCCGATGCCGGCCGCCCAGCCGCCGCCCGAGATCGTCCCGTCCTGTCGCCGCACGCGCAGCCCGCACGTAATGGGCCTGTGGCCCAATCACGATGCCCGGGGTCCGCCAGCCGTTTGGCGCCCCCCACCCATTTGCCGACAAAAGCCCCGATCGGCGACACTCGGGGCCTACTTGTTCTGCGATCCTGAATGCATCACGACACCAGTCTCATCGACATCATCGCGGTCGGGCTCGCGCTCGCCTTCATCCTCGGCACGCTGGCCCATCGCCTCAAACTCTCGCCGCTGGTCGGCTATCTGGTGGCGGGCATCTGCGTGGGCCCGTTCACGCCGGGCTTCGTCGCCGACCAGGCCCTGGCCACCCAGTTGTCGGAACTGGGGGTGATGCTGCTGATGTTCGGCGTGGGGCTGCACTTCTCCCTCGAAGACCTGATGGAAGTGAAGTGGATCGCGATCCCCGGCGCGCTGGCGCAGATCGCGGTCGCCACCCTGCTCGGCTGGGGACTGGCCTGGAGCATGGGCTGGCCGACCCTGCACGGCCTGGTGTTCGGCCTGGCGCTGTCGGTGGCCAGTACCGTGGTGCTGCTGCGGGCGATGGAGGAACGGCGCCTGCTGGAAACCCTGCGCGGGCGCATCGCGGTCGGCTGGCTGATCGTGGAGGACCTGGTGATGGTGCTGGCGCTGGTGCTGCTGCCGGCCCTTGCCGACGCGCTCGGCGGCAAGGGCGCCGACACCGGGGCGATCCTCGGCGCGCTCGGCGTCACCCTGCTGAAGATGGCCGCGTTCGTGGCGGTGATGCTGGTGGTCGGCCGCCGCGCGATTCCGTGGGCGCTGGAGAAGGTCGCCGCGACCGGCTCGCGCGAACTGTTCACCCTGTCGGTGCTGGCGATCGCGCTGGGCGTGGCGTTCGGCTCGGCCACCCTGTTCGGCGTGTCGTTCGCGCTGGGCGCCTTCTTCGCCGGCATGCTGCTGAAGGAATCCGAGCTCAGCCACAAGGCCGCCAACGACTCGCTGCCGCTGCGCGACGCCTTCGCGGTGCTGTTCTTCGTCTCGGTGGGCATGCTGTTCGATCCGCACATCCTGGTCGAGCATCCCTGGCAGGTGCTGGCCACGTTCCTGACCATCACCGTCGGCAAGTCGCTGGCCGCCTTCGTAATCGTGCGGGCGTTCGGCCACCCCACCGGCATCGCCCTGACCATTTCCACCAGCCTGGCGCAGATCGGCGAGTTCTCCTTCATCCTGGCCGGCCTGGGCGTGAGCCTGGCGATCCTGCCCGAGACCGGCCGCGACCTGATCCTGGCCGGCGCGCTGCTGTCGATCATCGCCAACCCGCTGCTGTTCACCTGGCTGGACCGCTGGCAGGCGCGGCAGGCGGTGGAGGCGCCGGTGACGGTGGAGCCGGAGTTGCCGCCGGGCCCGTCGCTGGACCTGGTCGACCACGCCATCGTGATCGGCTACGGCCGGGTCGGCAGCGCGCTGGCGGCGGTGCTGCGCGAGCGCGGCGTGCCGGTGCTGGTGATCGACGACAACCGCGACCACGTCGAGCGCGCTCACGCCGACGGCATCCCCGGCATCCGCGGCAGCGCCGCCGCCGACCGGGTGCTGGCCGAGGCGCACCCGGACAAGGCCAAGATCGCGATCCTGGCGATCCCGCAGCCGCTGGAGGCCGGCGAAGCCCTGGCCAAGCTGCGTGCGCTGAACCCGGCACTGACCCTGCTGGCGCGTGCGCACAGCGACGCCGAGGTCAAGCACCTGCTCGACCACGGCGCCGACGGCACGGTGATGGCCGAGCGCGAGCTGGCCTATTCGCTGGCGGAAATGGTGATGGCGACGCCGCCGTATCGGGGGATGCGCGCCGCGGCGCGCTGAGGCCTTGACCGCAGGAATGAGGGATTGGGGATTCGGGATTGGGGATTCGCAAAAGCGGCTCCTCTTCGGACGGTGAGTCGCAGAACGAAAAGCGCGGTAGCGCACAGAAAGCGTCTACGGCGGCCGTGAGGACCTGCAGCGAATCTTCTTGATAAGCATTCTCGTTTACGGCAGGATTGCGCTCCCTTCCCCAGTTCCGCGCGCCCTCCCCCATGGCCTGCAAGATCGGGTTGCTCAACTCCGTGCCCAGCGCCCTGCTGTGCGAGATGTTCGGGCATGTCGGCTACGACTTCGCGGTACTCGATCTGGAACACGTGCTGCGCTCGCCCGCCGAGCTGGAACATGCCATCCGCGCCTGCGAGCTGGGCGGCTGCGAACCGTGGGTGCGCGTGCCCGAGGTCGATGCCAAGCTGATCGGCCGGGTGCTCGATGCCGGCGCCCGCGGCGTGGTCCTGGCCGGGCTGGACAGCGCCGAGCAGGCCGAGCGCGCGGTCGCCGCCGCGCACTTCCCGCCGCACGGCCGCCGCGGCATCACCGGCGGCCGGGTCACCGGCTTCGGCAGCGTGGCCCTGGCCGACTACATCGCCAGCAGCCGCGCGCACCTGCGCGTGATCCCGATGATCGAGAGCGCCGCCGGCGTGCGCGCCCTGCCGCAGATCCTGCAGGTGCCCGGCGTGTCGCTGGTGATGGAAGGCGCGCTGGACCTGGCGCTGGACCTGGGCGTCGGTCCGCAGCCCACCCATCCGCAGGTCTGGGAACAGCTGCTGGCGATCGACGCGGCCTGCCGCGCCGCCGGCGTTCCCTTCTGCCCCAATCCCCGCGACGCCGCGCAACGCGCGCACTGGCTGGCGCAGGCGGACCTGCAGTGGCTGTTCGCCGGCGAAGACCGCGCGTTGCTGCAGGCCGCGTTGCGCCAGCGCGCGGCCGACCTGCGCAGCCCCTGACCGTTTTCGTGCCTCTGGAGTCGTCGTCTTGATCGCTTCGCTTTCCCCTTCGCTGCTGGCCGTCGCCCTCGCCGCCGCCATGCTCGCCCCCTCCAGCGCTTGCGCCGAGGACACTCCGCCCGACGCCGACGCGCAGGCGCGGATCCGCCAGCTCGACGCGGTGCAGGTGCAGGGCAGCCTGCTCGGCCGCTCCACCGTCGAGGACGTGCAGCACTACGCCGGCAGCCGCCAGGTGATCGACAACACGCAACTGCGCACCGGCGCCAACCGCTCGCTGGACGACGCGCTGCAGAAGGTGCCGGGCATCAAGGTGTTCGACGAGACCGGCACCGGCGCGCTGCCGCAGATCATGCTGCGCGGCCTGTACGAGAGCCGCAGCGGCCGCGTGCAGGTGCTGGAAGACGGCATCCCGCTGGCGCTGGCGCCGTATGGGCAGACCAGCCTGTCGCTGTTCCCGGTCGGCCTGAACCAGGTCGACCGCATCGACATCGTGCGCGGCGGCGCGGCGGTGCAGTACGGCCCCAACAACGTCGGCGGCGTGATCAACCTGATCAGCCCGGACATCCCCACCACCTGGACCACCACGCTGGGGCAGAAGGTCACCGCCGGCGGCGCCGGGCATTATCTGGGCGACACCGCGTTCAGTACCGGCGGCTACGCCAGCGATACCTTCGGCCTGCAACTGGACGCCAACTGGACCAAGGGCGACTACTGGCGCGAGCACAGCGCCACCGACATCAAGAATCTGCGCCTGCGCGCGGAATGGTGGCTGGCACCGGATAAGCTGCTCAAGGCCAGCGTGCAGCGCTACGTCGCCGACATGGACATGGCCGGCGCCTTGTCCACCGCCGACTACCTGCGCGATCCACGCCAGTCGACGCGGCCGCTGGACGCATTCAACGGCCGCACCACGCGCGCCTCGCTGGTCTACCAGCAGGACTTCGGCGATGTGGGGCCGTTCCAGGACCTGCGCCTGGACTGGAGCAACTTCAGCGCGCGCAGCAGCCGCAACTTCATCGTCGGCATGCGCTCGGCGGCCAGCGAGACCTGGCGCCCCGACCTGCCGCCGCAACTGCGGCAGAGCGCCCCGCGCGATTTCCGCGTCTACGGCAGCGAGCCGCGGCTGAGCTGGACGATGGGCGACGGCGCGGTGCGCCAGCAGTGGACGCTGGGCGCGCGCGCGATCAACGAGGACATCGACTTCCTGGTCGGCAACACCCGCCTCAGCGACGGCCTGTACACCCTGGTGCGCGACTGGCGCTTCAAGGACCGCGGCGCGGCGGCTTACGTCAGCGACGCGATTTCCCTGGCCGACGGCCGCGTCACCGTCACCCCCGGCCTGCGCTACGAGCAGGTCGATTCGCGCTACTACAACCTGGCCAGCGGCGCACGCACGCGCAACAAGACCGACGACGTGCTGCCCGGCCTGACCCTGGGGTTCCAGGCAAGCCCGCAGTGGTACCTGTACGCCGACGGGCAGCGCTCGCTGCGCGCGCCGCAGGTCACCCAGATCATCTTCGGCGACAACCTCGACGCCGAACTGGCCTGGAACTACGAGGCCGGCGCACGCTACCAGCCCAACGAGCGCACCCGCGTGCAGTTCGGCGGCTACCTGATCGACTTCGACCAGCAGATCCAGCTCGACAACACCACGCGAACCTACCGCAACCTCGGCAAGACCCGCCACCAGGGCGGCGAAGTGGAACTGCAGTGGAGCCCGGCGCAACTGCGCGCGCTGACCCTCAACGCCGGCTACGCCTATCTGGACGCACGGCAGAAATCGGGCGTGTACGACGGCCTGCGCGTGCCCTACACCTCGCGCAACCAGCTCACCCTCGGCGCGTCGTACCGGCCCGACTCCGGTCATACCACCGTCGCCGTTTCCAGTTACTACTTCAGCCGCGCCTTCAGCGATGCGGCCAACACCGTGCAGGAAAACGCGATCGGCTCGGTCGGCGAGCTGCCGGCCTACTGGGTGTGGAACGCGCAGCTGAGCCAGGTGCTCAGCGAAGGCGCCAGCGGCAAGCTCAGCGCGTCGCTGGCGGTCAACAACCTGTTCGATCGCAAGTACTGGTACCGCGGCATCGACACCAGTCCCTGGGGCCGGCAGCCGGCGCCGGGCCGCAGCGTCACCGTCGGCCTCGAGTACACGTTCTGATCCACCCCGGCGTCGGACGACGACGCCGGCAGTCGCACCACCGCGCGCCAGCACGGCGCGCCGCCGCCCGCGGGAGACGCGGGCACCTGCAGCGGACGCAGCCGCGTCCTTCCCCTACCCAGCGCGCGCCCGATGCGATGCGCCAGGCAACCACGCGACCCTGCCGCAGCCGCGGCGCATGCCTCCCGTGTCCGCCTCCGCGCGGCCGCGCCGGCGGCGTGCGTGCGCCTGCGCCCGACGAGACCCGCACATGACCTCGCACGACGCTCCCCTGCTGCTCCTCAGCCACGTCTGCCACCCGGCGGTGACCGATGGCTTCCTCCCCGCCGCGCAGCGCCTGGGCGTGCCGGTGCTGCTGCTGACCGACCACCGCCACGCGCACCTCGACCACTTCCGCCGCCATCCGCCGGCCGCACCGGTGCAGGTGCTGGAGTGCGACGTGTTCAATCCGCTGGGCGTGCTCGACCTGCTCGGCAGCCTGCCGCAGCCGCCGCGCGCGGTATTCAGCAACAGCGATCACCTGCAGACCAGCGCCGCCGTGGTCGCCGCCGCGCTCGGCGTGCCGGGCAAGGATTGGCAGGTCTGCTACGCGGCCAAGAACAAGGCGGCGATGCGCCAGCGGCTGCGCGCGCTCGGCCTGCCGGCGCCGTGGTTCTGCAGCCTGGCGCCGGGCGCGATGCCGCCGGCGCAGGCACCCTGGCCGCTGATCGCCAAGCCGCGGGAAGGCGTGGCCAGCCTGGACGTGCGCCACTGCGCCGACGCGGCGGCGCTGCAGGCCTACCTCGATGATTTCTGGCAGCGCCACCCGCAGCGCAGCGTGCTGCTGGAGAGCGTGCTGGAGGGTCCGCTGTTCACCCTGGAAACGCTCGGCGACGGGCGCACCCTGCAGCCGATCGGCGGCTTCGACGTGCAACTGTCGGCGCCACCGCATTTCGTCGAATGCGAGGCGCGCTGGCGCAGCGCCATCGACACCCCGGTGCTGCAGCAGGCACTGGCGCAACTGCAGGCGTTCGGCATCGGCTTCGGCGTATGCCACAGCGAGTTCATCCTCACCGCCGACGGCCCGGTGCTGGTGGAGATCAACTACCGCAGCATCGGCGACGGCCGCGAATTCCTGCTCGATCGCCTGTTCGGCGGACACTGGTTCGACAGCGTGCTCGGCCTGCACCTGGGCCGGCCGCTGCCGGCGCTGCAGGCGCGCCGCGCGCAGGCGCTGGTGCGCTACTACGTGGCCGAGCACGACGGTACGCTGGCGGTGGCCAGTGCCGACCACGCCAGCAGCGACGCGCACTGGGAAGCACGCTACCGCCGCCTGCGGCAACCCGGCGACGCAATCCGCCTGAGCCACTCCAACAAGGATTACCTGGGCGTGCTGGACGTCCTCGCCGACACCGCGTCGGACCTGCAGCAGGCGCTGGCCAGCACCGAGGCGTCGCTGCACTGGCGCATCGACACCACCACCGGAGTGGCGGCATGAGCCAGGACGCCGACCGCCGCTACATCGACCTGCGCGTGATCGACGCCTGCCTGCGCGAAGACCTGCGCGGCATCGTCAGCCGCGGCGCCGCGGCCACGCCGCCGCCGGCGGTGCTCGCCGCCTGGGCGCAGGCGCCGCTGCCCACAGACGCCATCTGGTGGCGCATCGCGCACCTGCCCGACGGCGAACTGTGGCTGCCGCTGCGTCGCGCCGGCTACCTGCAGACCGTGAGCGCCTGCAGCGACAGCTGGGTCCTGCACACCGGGCAGCACAGTGTCTGCGAATCCGGCGCGGCGCAGTGGCTGGCGCGACTGGGCGCCGGGCTCGACGCGGAGACCCAGGCGCTGCACCGCGCCTATGTCGAGGAAGCCGAGTGCGCGGTGCGCCAGCGCGCGCTGGCGCGGCAGGCCTACGCGCAGCAACGGCCACTGCTGGCCACCGCGCTGGACGCCGCCGACGCGCACGAGCGCGCCTACCGCTGCGAACAACTGGCCAGCCACCGCGACCATCCGTTCTATCCCAGCGCACGCGCCAAGCTTGGCCTGGACGATGCCGACCTGCCGCGCTACGCACCGGAGTTCGGCCCCAGCTTCGCGCTGCGCTGGCTGGCGCTGCCAATCGCGCAGGTCACCCAGACCACGCCGCCGCCGGCGTTCTGGCCGCGCCCGAGCATGCTCGGCCTGGATTCGACGCTGGACGCCGACCACGTCGCCTGGCCGCTGCACCCGCTGATCTTCGCGCGGCTGGGCGAGGACGGCTTCGCCCTGCCGGACGGCGCGATCGCCGCGCCGCAGCCGTGGCTGCAGGTGCGCCCGTCGCTGTCGCTGCGCACGGTGATTCCGCTGGCGTTTCCCGATCATCATCTGAAGCTGCCGGTGCCGATGCGCACGCTCGGCGCGCTCAACCTGCGCCTGATCAAACCGTCCACGCTGTACGACGGGCACTGGTTCGAACGCGTGCTGTGCGACCTGGCCGCGCACGATCCGGCGCTGGGCGAACGCTACCTGCACGTGGACGAGGCGCATGCCGGCCATGTCGGCGAGACCCGGCACCTGTCCTATCTGCTGCGCCGCTATCCCGCGCTGCCGGACGCAACCCTGGTGCCGGTGGCCGGCCTGTGCGCGACGCTGCCCGATGGCCGACCGCTGGCCGCGCACCTGGCCGACGGCTTCCATGGCGGCGACCTCACCGCCTGGTGGGACAGCTACTTGGCGCTGATGTGCCAGGTGCACCTGCGGCTGTGGCTGCGCTACGGCATCGCGCTGGAGGCCAACCAGCAGAACAGCGTGCTGATCTACGCCGCCGACCGCGCGCCGCGGCTGCTGATGAAGGACAACGACGCGGCGCGGGTGCTGCTGCCGCGGCTGTACGCGCAACGGCCGGCGCTGGCCGCGCTGGGCACCCCGCGCGACGCGCGTATCGTGGTGCAGGACGACGCCGCGCTGGCGCGGATGTTCTGCACCATCATCCTGCAACTGGATCTGCAGGCGGTGCTGGAAGGGCTGGCGGAATGGCAGCCGGGACTGCGCGCCCCGCTGTACGCACTGCTGCGCGCGCGCCTGCACGGCACCCTGCGCGCGCTGCGTGAGGATGGCATCGACACCGCCCCGGCGCAGGCGCTGCTGGACGCGCCCACGCTTCCGGTGAAGTACCTGCTCAGCGCCGGCAGCCTGCTCGGCAAGCAGATCACCGGCGCTGCGGACATCAACAAGTTCTACGGCGACAGCGCGCCCAACCTGCTGCGCGAGGCTGCGCTGGCGGCGCGCGCGGTCGCGGCCGGGGCGGCGCGATGAAGCGCCTCCTCGGCCCGGTGCTGGCCGCGCATTATCTGGCCGCCTTCACCGCGCTGGGCATGCCGCTGTTCCTGCCGCAGGTGCTGCAGCAGCTCGCGCCGGGTGCGGCGATCGGCTGGAGCGGCGTGCTGTACGTGCTGCCGACGCTGTGCACTGCGCTCACCGCCAGCACCTGGGGCCGGCTGGCCGACCGCTATGGACGCAAGCGCTCGCTGCTGCGCGCGCAACTCGGCCTGGCGCTTGGCTTCCTCATGGCCGGCTTCGCGCCGAACCTGGGCTGGCTGGTCGCCGGCTTGGTCGTGCAAGGCGCCTGCGGCGGCTCGCTGGCCGCGACCAACGCCTATCTCAGCAGCCAGGCGCAGAGTGGCTCGCTGGCGCGGGCGCTGGACTGGACCCAGTTCTCGGCACGGCTGGCGATGGTCACCGCACCGGCGCTGCTCGGCCTGGCCACCGCGCTGGGGCCGGCGCAGTCGCTGTACCGCTACCTGGCGCTGCTGCCGCTGCTGGCCTTCGCGCTGAGCTGGCGGTTGCCGGCCGATCCGCCGCGCGTGCCGGCGGCAGTCGCATCCACACCCGCGATGCCGCAGGCGGATGCGGCGCAGCGCCGCCAGCGCTGGGCGCTGTGGACCACGCAATTCCTGTTCTGTTTCGCGATGGTGGTGACCTTTCCCTACTTCCTGCCGTATGCGCAGGCGCACGGCATCGGCAGCAGCGCGGTCGCCGGCCTGCTCTACAGCTTGCCGCACCTGGTCTACCTGGTGCTGATGCCGTGCTGGCGCGGTCGCGACCACCGCATGTCGCCGCTGCCGGCGGGGCTGGCGCTGTTCGCACTGGCCTGCCTGCTGCAGATGGCGCCGCCGGCGCCCGGCTGGTTGATCGCCGCGCGGCTGCTGTTCGGTCTGGGCATGTGGATGGCGCTGCGCGGCCTCAACCGCAGCCTGGCCGAGGTTGCCGGCGGGCGCGGCGCGGGCCAGTTGTTCGGCCGCTTCGATGCCGCCGGCAAGTACGCCGGCGTCGCCGGCGGCGCCCTCGCCGGTGCCCTGGTGCAAGGCCATGGCCTGGCCGTTCCCTTCCTCGCCGCCGCCGCGGCCGCCCTGCTGGCGCTGCTGCCGGCCCTGATGCTCACGTCCGTTCGGAGAACCGTCCATGTCCCCGTTGCCGATGCATGACCCGTGGTACGACAGCCTGGCGCAAGCGCAGGCGATCACCTGCTGGCTCAACTGCTACCTGCGCGAAGTCGCGCTCGATCGCGGCCTGGCCGACTTCGACTATCGCGGCCTGGACCGGCCCGGCATCGCCGCCGCCGGCGAGCGCTGGCTGCGCCTGCGCCTGCCCTCCGGCGCCACGCTGTGCGTGCGCCTGGCGCATGCCGACCGCCTGGGCCGCTGCCGCTTCGCCTCGGCGCCCTACCTGAAGGCCGACGGCCGTCCGTGGCACTGCCTGGACGCAGAGGCGCTGGTACGCCTGCTGCTGCAGGAACTCAGCGAAGGCGAGCACGCGCCCAACCTGGAACTGCTGGCGCAGAGCGCCAACAGCATCGCCATCACCGCGCAGTTGCTGCGCCAGGCCGACGCCGCCCAGCCCACCGGCGAGGCGCTGATCGATGCCGAGCAGTCGATGCTGTGGGGCCACGCCTTCCACCCCACGCCCAAGAGCCGCGAGGGCGTGCCGCTGGACCAGGTGCTGGCCTGCGCGCCGGAAGCGCGCAGCGCCTTCCCGCTGTTCTGGTTCCGCATCGACCCGCGCCTGTACCGCGCGCAGGGCCATGATGTGCGCGCCACCCTGGCACAGGCCGGCGGCGGCGCCGACCTGTACCCCTGCCATCCGTGGGAGGCCGAGCGCGTGCTGGCGCATCCGCTGCTGCGCCAGGCGCAGGCGCGCGGCTGGATCGAGCCGCTGGGCGAACGCGGCCTGGCGCTGCGCCCGACCTCGTCGGTACGCACGCTCTACCACGCCGAGCTCGATCATTTCCTCAAGCTGTCGGTACACGTGCGCCTGACCAACTGCGTGCGCAAGAACGCCTGGTACGAACTGGAAAGCGCGGTGGCGTTGACCCGCCTGCTGGCGCCGGACTGGCAGGCGCTGGCGCAGCGCGTGCCTGGCTTCCACGTGCTGCTGGAGCCGGCCGCCACCGACCTGGACTTCTCCGCGCTGGACGCCGATGCGCAGGCCTGCCGCGAACTGGGCGAGAGCTTCGGCGTGCTGTACCGGCAGGCGATCCCCGCGGCGCAGCGCGCGCGCTATCGCCCGCAGGTGGCCGGTGCGCTGTTCACCAACGACGCACGCGGCCAGCCGGCCTGCGCCGCCGCGCTGCAGACGCTGGCGCAGCGCAGCGGCAGCAGCCTGGAGGCGGCCACTGCGATCTGGTTCCGCGCCTATGCGCAACTGCTGCTGGATGGCGTGTGGAGCGCCTGGTTCGGCTACGGCATCGTGCTGGAGCCACACCTGCAGAACACCGTGATCGGCTGCGAGGACGGCCTGCCGACACAGGTGTGGATCCGCGACCTCGAAGGCACCAAGCTGCTGCCGTCGCGCTGGCCGGCCGCACGCCTGCCGGGCATGTCCGAGACCGCGCGACAGTCGCTGTATTACAGCGCCGAACGCGGCTGGAACCGCATCGCCTACTGCGCGTTGGTCAACAACCTGGCCGAAGCGATCTTCCACCTCGCCGACGGCCATGACCGCCGCGAACGCCAGCTGTGGCAGATCGTCGGCGACATCGCGCGCACGTGGCAGCAACGCCACGGCACGCAACCGGCACTGCAGGCCCTGCTCGACGGCGCGCCGCTGCCGGCCAAGAACAACCTGCGCCTGCGCCTGCTGCAGCGTGCCGACCGCCATGCCGACTACAGCTTCCTGCCCAACCCGATCGGCAGCGCCGCGCTGCGGCAGGCGGCGGCATGAGCCTGCGCATCGATCCTGCCCCACTGCACGCGGCGCTGGCGCAGTTGCGCGCGCAGGCCGAAGGCCCGGTCTGCGCCTACGTCTACGACCTGGCAGCGCTGCAGACGCACGCGGCGATGCTGCGCGCGCACCTGCCGGCCGAGTGCGAACTGTTCTACGCGGCCAAGGCCAACGCCGAGCCCCCCGTGCTGCGCACGCTGGCACCGTGGGTGGACGGTTTCGAGGCGGCCTCCGGCGGCGAACTGCAATGGCTGCACACGCACCAGCCGGGCCGCCGGCTGCTGTTCGGCGGCCCCGGCAAGCTCGATACCGAACTGCAGCTGGCCGCCAGCCTGCCCGACTGCAGCGTGCACGTGGAAAGCCTGGGCGAGCTGCAGCGACTGGCGCGCATCGCCGCGTCGCACACGCGGCCGCTGTCGGTGTTCCTGCGCCTGAACATCGTGGTGCCGGGCATGCAGGACACGCGCCTGGTGATGGGCGGGCGGCCCTCGCCGTTCGGCCTGGACGTGGACGATCTGGACGCCGCGATGCAGGTGCTGCGTGGCGCGAGCGGACTGCGCCTGGACGGCTTCCACTTCCACCTGCTGTCGCACCAGCGCGATGCGCAGCTGCAGTTGCGGCTGATCGCACACTACCTGCAGACCGTGCAGGGCTGGCGCCAAGCCCATGGATTGGGACCGCTGACGGTGAATGCCGGCGGCGGCTTCGGCGTGGACTACGCCGATCCGGCGGCCTCGTTCGACTGGGCCGCGTTCTGCGCGGGGTTGCCGGCGTTGCTGCGCACGCACGGCCAAGGCCTGCGTCTGCGCCTGGAGCCGGGCCGCTACGTCAGCGCCGCCTGCGGCTGGTACCTGATGGAGGTGCTGGACATCAAGCGCAGCCATGGCGCGCAGTTCGCGATCGGCCGCGGCGGCACCCATCATTTCCGCACGCCTGCCGCGCAGGGCCACGACCATCCGTTCCTGGTGCTGCGCGGCACGCAGCCGCCGGTGCTGCGCGATGCGCGGGTGACCCTGGTCGGGCAACTGTGCACGCCCAAGGACGTACTGGCCCGCGACCAGCCGGTGGCCGCACTGGCGCCGGGCGACTGCCTGGCGTTCCCGCTGGCCGGCGCCTACGCCTGGAACATCTCGCACCAGCAGTTCCTGATGCATCCACCGCCGCAGATGCTGTTCCTCGACGGCCCGGCGCAGGCCGCGGACACGATGCCGCAGCGCCGCATTGCCGACCCGGCCACCGCCGCGTCATGATCCGGTCACCCGTGCCGGCGCACCCTGCCGGCACATCCAACCGGAGCTGCCGCCATGACCCGTTCCGCCCGCTTCGCCGCCACCTGCCTGCTGCTGAGCTTCACCGCCGCCCCACTGCTGGCCGCCGCCGCGACCAAGCCGCAGACCGCACAACAGACCCTGATGGCCAAGTGCTCGGCCCAGAACAAGGGCAAGAAAGGCGATGAGTACAAGAGCGCGCAAAAGGCCTGCCTCAGCGGCGGCACCGCCGCGGCCGCGGGCAACGCCTCCCAGCAGCGGATGAAGGACTGCAACGCGCAAGCCGCGACGCAGAAACTGCAGGGCGACGCCCGCAAGACCTTCATGAGCGGTTGTCTGAAGAAGCAGTAGCAGTAAGGCGACTAGCCCCTCTCCCACCGGCGACCGAAGGAAGTCCCGTGGGAGAGAGGGGTTGGGGTGAGGGTGCGTCGCGTAGCGTCTCGCGGTGTTTGGGGGCACGAGGCTGCGCCCGTACCCTC